>NZ_JBHSKO010000014.1:0-204321 GCF_042657305.1 Pseudonocardia zijingensis
ATCACCGCGGGAGAGCCGTCTAGGGTTGGACACCGACATCCTCCTGTCGTGGTTGGGACACCAAGCCCGAGCACCACAACAGGGGGATGTCCTCGTTTTCAACCACTCAGGCACTTACTAGGCCCGGCGGGTTCAGGAAAGCCACATTCAGGGCCGGATAGGCCCTGAATGTGGCTTTCCTGAACTCTCGTCAGGCCGCCAGGTCGGCCACCTTCTCCGCCACCACCGTGAACGGCGGGTTGGTCAGCGCCGTGCCGTCGGCGAAGCGGACGGTGGGCACCGTCTGGTTTCCGCCGTTCACGCCCTCGACGTACGCCGCGGCCTCGGGGTCTCGCTCGATGTCGATCTCCTCGTACGCGATGCCCGCCTGGTCCATCTGGAGCTTGAGCCGGCGGCAGTAGCCGCACCACGTGGTCGAGTACATCGTCACCTGAGCCATGCACTGGTCAACGACCGCCGCCGATCTCGTCTTCCCCGGCTGTCAGGATGGGCCGGTGACTGCGCCCACCCTCGAAGCCGGACTGGACGACGAGCAGCTCGCCGCGGTCACCGCCCCACGGGGGCCGGTGTGCGTGCTGGCCGGGGCGGGCACCGGCAAGACCCGCACGATCACGCGGCGCATCGCCCACCTCGTCAGCACCGGGCACGTCGCGCCGGGCCAGGTCCTCGCCGTCACGTTCACGGCGCGGGCGGCGGGGGAGATGCGCACGAGGCTGCGGGCGCTCGGGGTGTCGGGGGTGCAGGCGCGCACGTTCCACGCGGCCGCGCTGCGCCAGCTGCGGTACTTCTGGCCGCGCGTGGTCGGGGGACCCCAGTGGCAGCTGCTCGACGGCAAGCTGCGGCTGGTGGGGCAGGCCGCGGCGCGGGTGAAGGCCGGCACGGACGCGGCCGCGCTGCGCGACTTCGCCGGGGAGATCGAGTGGGCGAAGGCCACCCTCGTCACGCCCGACGAGTACCCGGCCGCCGTCGCGAAGCTGCGCCGGGAGACGCCGGCGGCGGCCGAGCAGGTCGCCGCCGTCTACGCCGGGTACGAGGCGCTCAAGAACCGCGCCGAGATGCTCGACTTCGACGACCTGCTCCTGCACACGGCCGCGGCGCTGGAGGAGCACGCGGGCGTCGCCGAGGAGTTCCGCGACCGCTACCGCTGCTTCGTGGTGGACGAGTACCAGGACGTCACACCGCTGCAGCAGCGCGTGCTCGACGCCTGGCTGGGGGAGCGTGACGACCTCACGGTGGTCGGCGACGCCAACCAGACGATCTACACGTTCGCCGGGGCGAGCCCGCGCTACCTGCTCGACTTCGCGCGGCGGTTCCCCGAGGCGGTGGTCGTGCGGCTGGAGCGCGACTACCGGTCCACGCCGCAGGTCGTGGCGGCCGCCAACACGCTCATCGGGTCGGCCCGCGGGCGGGTGGCCGGCAGCAGGTTGCGCCTGATCGGCCAGCTGCCCCCCGGTCCGGAGCCCGACTTCGCCGAACACGACGACGAGCCCGCCGAGGCCGCCGCCGCCGCGAAGCAGATCGCCCGGCTCATCGCCGACGGCACGCCTGCGAGCGAGATCGCCGTGCTTTTCCGGATCAACGCCCAGTCGGAGGTCTACGAGCAGGCGCTCACCGACGTCGGCGTGCCCTACCAGGTGCGCGGCGGGGAACGGTTCTTCAACCGGCCCGAGGTGCGCCGGGCGATGGTGGCCGTCCGGGCGGCGGGCGAGGTCGACGCACCGCTCGTCGACGCCGTGCGCGCCGTGCTCGCCCCGGTGGGGCTCACGCCCGACCCGCCCGCGGGCGCCCAGCAGCGCGCCCAGTGGGAGTCGCTGCTCGCGATCGTGGAGCTGGCCGAGGAGCTGGTGGCGGTCGAACCCGACGCCGGCATGCCCCGGTTCGCCGCCGAGCTCGAGACCCGCGCCGACGCCGCCCACCCGCCCACGGTGCAGGGCGTCACGCTGGCGTCGCTGCACGCGGCGAAGGGCCTCGAGTGGGACGTGGTGTTCCTCGTCGGGCTGGTCGAGGGCACGCTGCCCATCCAGCACGCCGAGGGCGACGACGAGGCCATCGAGGAGGAGCGGCGGCTGCTCTACGTCGGCATCACCCGTGCGCGGCGGCGGCTCGCGATGTCCTGGGCGCTGTCGCGGCAGCCGGGCGGGCCGCGCAGGCGCAGGCGCAGCCGGTTCCTCTACGGGCTGATCCCCGACGAGCACCCCGCTTCGCGCGTGGCGAACAGCGGTGGCGGGCGCGGGGCGCCCAAGCCGCGCTGCCGCGTCTGCGGCTCGCCGTTGATCGGCGCCGACTCGATGAAGCTGCGCCGCTGCGCCGACTGCCCGTCCGATGTGGACCTCGAGCTGCTCGACCGGCTGCGTGGCTGGCGGGCGGACGTGGCGAAGGAACAGCAGGTCCCGGCCTATGTGATCTTCACGGACGCCACGCTCACCGCCATCGCCGAGCAGCGCCCCGCCGACAACGCCTCGCTCGTGCGGATCCCCGGCATCGGGGCGCGCAAGCTCGACCGCTACGGCGAGGCCGTGCTCGGCCTGATCGCCGAGTCGGATAGTTGATCCGAGAAGCTTCCGTAAATGAGTTGTGCGGCCTCCCGCGAGGTCGCTAACGTCTTCGCTCGACGGACCTCACCAGCCCGTCTTCTGCCACGACCTCACCCGCGAAGGGGGTGCCCCTGATGATCACGATGACGCTTCCCGTCACCGCCGACCACGGCACCCGTCTGCCGGTGGAGGCCGTGGCGCCGACGCACGCGCGCGCGTGGAAGCAGCGCCCGTCCGGCGTCATCCTCGGTGGCTTCGGGACCGATAACAGCACAGGTGTGTCCGCAGAGGAGCGTCGTCATCTCTAGACGCCTCACAGCCCCAGGCCAGAAGACCGAGGCCGCGGACCCCACCCGGGATCCGCGGCCTTTTTGTTTGTCCTGCACGACCACTCACCGCAGGAGGTTGAAGTGCTAGTCCGATCAGTTCCGTTGGACGGCGGAACGATCACTCCCGAGCAGTTCGGCGGCGACTCGGCCACCGGGCTGGGGACCCTGCTCGACGCGGCACCCCGCGCCGGGCTGGATCTGCCGTGTCGTTCCGGCGACGCGGACCTGTGGTTCGCCGAGGCTCCCGCGGAGCTGGAGCGGGCCAAGGCGCTCTGCACGGCCTGCCCGATCAAGGTCGAGTGCCTCGCAGGTGCGCTCCAGCGCGCCGAACCGTGGGGTGTCTGGGGCGGCGAGATCTTCGAGCGCGGGGCCGTGATCCCGCGCAAGAGGCCTCGTGGTCGCCCGAGCAAGGCCGACCTCGCCCGCGACCGCGCGTACGCCGCGGCCATGTCCGCCTGACCAGTCCGCCCCACCCGTAGGTCCCTCGAGGACCAGCCCACAGGAGACCGATACCGATGACCGACCTCACGACGCCGCAGACCACAGCCCCGACGCGACCCGTCGTACGTGACCGCGAAGGAACCGCGATGTTGCTCCACGAAGCACTGGCCAGATGTCGACACCAAGAGGCCCTCGAGGCCGCCCGGCAGCACGCCCTGGTCCGGCGGTTCACCGCCGGGCGCCGGTGGGCGAGGCTCGCCGGTTACGCCGCCCGGCGGGCCGAGCGGGCCCGCGCCGCCGCCCGCGCCGGGGTGCGGGTGGCGTGATCACCACGCGGACCGGTCCTCCCGCGGCCGGTCCGCGGCGGTGGCGTCCTCTCCGTGACGCCGCCCAGCCGACGGCACCCCGGATCAACGCGATCCGGGGTGCCGTCGCCGTGCCCAGACGCCACACCGAACGCGGCATTCGCGCCCCGACACGGGGGACTCGCGCCCCCGCGGCCGCGAGTCTCGCGTTCGGGGAGGTGGGTGGCGCGGTCAGGCGTGGCGGCCTGCCGTCTCGTCCTCGGCGTCGAAGATCCACGGCTGCCAGTGCTGCACGATGCCGCGCAGCGGGACGTCGGCGTCGAGCTGGCACAGCACGCCGAGGGTGCCCATCGTGACCCGGTGGACCAGCAGGTACTGCGGGGGCAGGTTGAGCTCGCGCCCCGTGCGGAACTCGGGCCGCCGCAGGTCGCCCACCCGCTCGGCCTGCCGCTGCAGCCAACGCCGGTTGAAGCGGAACGACTCCGAGCGCAGCGGCTCGGTGAACGGCGCGAGGTACTCGATCGCCTCCTCCGCCGCGAGCCGGGAGTCCTCCCGCACGAAGCCGTGGTCGCGCAGCAGCTGCAGGAGCTCGGCCGGCTCGTTCTCGAGCGCGAGCCGCACCATGATCGACAGCGGCCGGGGGAGCCCGTCGGGGAGCCGGGCGACGGCGCCGAAGTCGAGCACCATGAGCCTGCCGTCGTCCAGCACCTGGAAGTTGCCCGGGTGCGGGTCGGCGTGCAGCAACCCGACGCGCGCGGGTGCCGAGTAGTGGAACTCGGCGAGCAGCGCCGCCGCGCGGTCGCGGTCGGCCTGGGTGCCGCCGGCGATCACGTCCGACATCCGTCTGCCCGTGACCCACTCGGTGACCATCGCCCGGGGCGCCGACGCCACGACCCGCGGCACCTTGACCGTCGCGTCGCCTTCGTAGGCGGCGGCGAAGACCCGCTGGTTGGCTGCCTCGTCTCGGTAGTCGAGCTCCTCCTCCATGCGTTCGCGCAGCTCGGCGATCAACGGCTTGATCTCCAGGCCGGGCACGAGCGGCTGGATGAGCCTGGTCATGCGCGACAGCTGGCGCAGGTCCGAGCGCAGGGCCTCCTCGGCGCCCGGGTACTGCACCTTGACCGCCACCTCGCGCCCGTCGCGCCAGATCGCGCGGTGGACCTGGCCGATGCTCGCTGCCGCGGCCGGCGTCTCGTCGAAATCCTGGAACCGGTCGCGCCAGCCGCGCCCGAACTGCTCGGCGAGCATGCGGTGCACGTCGGAGGAGGGCATCGGGGGCGCCGCGGACTGCAGCTTCACGAGGGACTCGCGGAACGGGGCCGCGAACTCGTCCGGGATGGCCGCCTCGAACACGCTGAGAGCCTGGCCGAACTTCATCGCCCCGCCCTTGAGCTCCCCGAGCACCGCGAACAGCTGTTCGGCGCTCTTGGCCATCAGCTGTGCGGAGATCTCCTCGCCGTCGCCCCCTGCCAGTCGCCTGCCCCATCCGGCGGCCGCGCGCCCGGCCACGCCGAGCGGAAGGCTCGCGAGCTTCGCGGTGCGGGCTGCGGTGCGGCGTGGGATGTCGGTCACGTCATCGCCTCGGCACTGGTGCCGGTGATGCGGCTCGGGTATCCGTCCACCCCTCGATTGTGTCCCGACCAAGACCGCGCGCGCATGTCATCACGTCGTGTCGCCGCCCACCACGTCACGTTCGGCAGCGGCAGTCGGGGTGTGGTGCCCAGACCCGGCGGGTGATCGTGCCCGCGTCCGCGTCGATCTCGAGCGTGGCCTCCAGGACGGGCGGGGCTGCCGTGCTGTCGTGGCCGTCGAGCGCCAGGAGGGCCTGGGCCGTGGCCACGCCCACCGTGGTGGCCACGCAGGTAGGTGCCGCACGGCCCGGCACGCCGACGAGCTGAGCGGCCACCGCCGCCCATGCCGGCTCGCGGGCGCACCGCTCGATCTCGAGGCAACCGAGGCAGGTGGTGCGGCCGGGCAGCACGAGCGGGCCGACGACGCCGACGCCGTCGCGCACGCGGACCACCAGGTGGGGCGTGCCGGTGGCGTGCAACCGCGCGACGAGTACCGGATCGGGTGTGCCGTGGTCGGTGAGCACGGCGAGGTCGGGCACGGTCCGCTGCGGAGGTGGGCCCGTCCGGGCCGAGGGGTGCAGCCGGGTGAGGGCCGCCGCGACGGCCCCGGCGCGGTCGCGCCCGCGGTCGGTGTCGACGAGCCCGGTGCCGAGGTCGCCCGCGCGCACCACGCCCGAGGTGACGACGTGCACCGTGCCGACCCCCGCCGTCACGAGCCCGAGCACCAGCCCGACGGTGAGCGGTCCGCCGCCGTGCACCACCACCGTGGCGGCGGCGCGCCTGCGTGCGCGCCTCCGCCCGTCGGCGGCGTCGACCAGCACCCCGCCCGCGACGAGCTCGGCGAGCAGCGCCTCGGCGTCGGCGCGGTCGGCCCCGCGCGCGGCGGCCCGCTCGACGAGCTCCGCGGCGGGCACGGGTGCGGCGAGCTCGTCGAGCATCTCGGCGAGCGGGGGCGGCAGGCCCTCGACGGCCACCGCCACGGCCGGGTCGAGGCCGACGATCCGGGAGCCGGGGCCCGCGGCCAGCAGCGAACGGTGTGGTGGCAGCCCGAGCAGCGCGGGCACGGGGCGCGGGGACGTGGTCATGGCCCGATCCTGCGCGCCTCCGCCCGTCCCTGCGCCAGGTTGTCCACAGGGGATGTGGACAACCCGTGTGCCGGCCGTCCCACGAGGCGGTTACCCGGCCTTCGGGCATTAAGGTGGTGTGATGGCGCAGCCCGCGGTCGTGGAGGTCCGGCGCAGTGACCGCCGCCGGCGCATGGTCAGTGCCCGGCGCGAGGGCGACACAGTCATCGTCTTCATCCCCGGTTGGATGAGCGACGCCGAGGAGCGCCGCTGGGTGGATGAGATGGTGCGCAGGCTCGAACGCAGCGAGGCCCGCCGCCGGTCACCGGGCCGCAAGGGCGACGACGCGCTGCGGCGGCGCTCGGTGGAGCTGTCGCGCCGCTTCCTGGAGGGGCGCGCCCGGCCCACGAGCGTGCGCTGGGTGCCGCCGATGCGCACGCGTTGGGCGTCGTGCACGCCGGCCGACGGCACGATCCGCATCAGCGAGCGCCTGCGCGACGCCCCCGGCTGGGTGGTCGACTACGTGCTGGTGCACGAGCTCACCCACCTGCTCGAACCCGGCCACGACGCCCGGTTCTGGGCGTGGGTGCACCGCTACCCGCGCGCCGAGCGCGCGATGGGCTACCTCGAGGGGCTGTCGGCGGCGGCCGGGCTCGGTCTCGTGGGCATCGACGGCGAGGAGCCCGACACCGCAGGCGCACCCGAGCCCACGTCGGCGACGGGCTAGGACCGGCTTCCGGGGTACGTGGCGCCGCTGAGAGGTTCAGCAAAGCCACGTTGCTGTACTCCAGGTTCAGGAACGTGGCGTTCCTGAACCGAGGGTGTGCCGGGTGGGTCAGCCCGTCTTCTCCGGGCCGTCCGACCCGCCGTCCTCCGGGCCGTCGTCCGTGGTGTCGTCGGCCTTCGCCCCGGGGCTGTCCCCCTCCGGCGCCTTCTGGTCGCGGAGCTTCTCCAGCTCGGCGATCGGGTCGGCGAGCTCGGCGCGCCCGACGAACGCGGCGGGGTCGTCGAGGTCGTCGGCCGACGGCACGAGGTCGGGGTGGGCCCACAGGGCGTCGCGGCCCGCGATGCCACGCTGCTCGCCGAGCAGCCGCCAGAGCTCGGCGGCGGCGCGCAGGCGGCGGGGACGCAGCTCCAGCCCCACCACGGTGGCGAACGCCTGCTCGGCAGGCCCGCCTGCACCGCGGCGGCGGCGCAGCGTCTCGCGCAGCGCCTCGGCGCCGGGGAGCCGGTCGCCGACGGCGTCGGCGACGACGGCGTCGACCCAGCCCTCGATCAGCGCGAGGAGGGTCTCGAGCCGGGCGAGCGCCGCCTTCTGCTCCGGAGTGGTCTCGGGCTCGAACATGCCCGACTGCATGGCCTCCTCGATGGCGGCCGGGTTGGACGGGTCGATGCCGCGGGCCAGCTCCTCGATGCGGGAGGTGTCGACGCGGATGCCGCTCGCGTACTGCTCGACGGCGCCGAGCAGCCGCTCCTTGAGCCACGGCACGTGGGCGAACAGCCGTTGGTGGGCGGCCTCGCGCGCGGCGAGGAAGATCATGACCTCGCTCGAGGGGCGGTCGAGGTCCTTGGTGAACTTCTCGATGTTCTCCGGCAGCAGGGCGGCGGTGCGGTCGGGACCGACCGGAACCCCGATGTCCGTGGACGAGACGACCTCCGCGGCGAGTTGCGCGAGCCCGTTGCCGAGCTGGCTGCCGAACGCGAGACCGCCCATCTGGCCGAGCATCGCGATCATCGGGCCGGCGGCGGAGCGGACCTCCTCCGGCATGGCCTCGACCCACGCGCTCGAGACGCGCTGCGCGACCGGGTCGCACAGCCGCTTCCACGTGGGGAGGCTGGCGTCGACCCACTCGCTCGCCGACCACGCCTTGGTCTCGGTGGCGCCCGCGGGGAAGTCGGTGGCGGGGTCGAGCCACAGCTCCGCCAGCTTGACGGCGTCGCTCACGGCGGCGCGTTGCGCCCCGGTGAGCGACGAGGTGGTGGACGCGAGCTGCTGACGCGCGAGCTGTGCGGCCAGGTCGTAGTTGACCGGGCCGCCGCCGCTGGACTGGGCCTGGCTGAGCATCTGGCCGAGCTGGGTGAGCATCTGGCCGAGCTGGTTGACGTCGAACCCGCCCGCGCCGCCCGGCATCCCGGCGCCCGGCATGCCGGGGAAGCCGGGGAAGCCGCTGAACCCGAACGGGTCCTGGCCCCCCTGACCGCGGCCCTCCAGGTCGCGGCGCCGACGCTCCTCGTCGGGGTCGCGGTCGGCGGATCCGAAGCCGAACGGGATGTCACTCATGGCGCCCACGGTACGCGGGTACGAGCTGCTGAGCTGTTCGCGTTCGGCGTGCAGGGGCGGCCGTACGCAGATCCCACGCGCGCGCGGCTTAGGCTGTGCCGTCGTGAACCGCCGGACATGGACCGTCGTCTCCGCGAGCATGCTCGCGCTGGCGCTCGGCGTGCTCGGTGCCACGCTCCCGGTGCCGATGGTGGCGCTCGGGCCGGGCCCGACCTACGACACCCTCGGTGTCGTCGACGGCACCACGGTGGTGGAGGTCGAGGGCCTGCCCGTCCACCCGACCACCGGGCACCTGAACATGACCACCGTGTCGGTCACCGACCGCCTCACGATGTTCTCCGCGCTCGCGCTGTGGGCGTCCCCGCAGAACCAGGTGGTGCCGCGCGAGCCGATCTACCCGTCGAACATGTCGCTGGAAGACATCCAGCAGCAGAACAGCGCGCAGTTCACCTCGTCGGAGTCCAACGCCGAGGCTGCCGCGCTTGCCGAGTTGCAGCTGCCGGCCACCGTCGTCGTCACGAGCCTGGTGCCGGAGACGCCCGCGGCGGCGATCCTGCAGCCGGGTGACGAGCTGCTCGCGGTCGGCGGGCAGCCGATGAGCTCGGTGCGGGAGGTGACCGACGCGCTGGCGCCGACCCGCCCCGGTGACCTGGTGGCGGTCCAGTACCGCCGGGAGGGCGAGGTGCGCGACGTCGAGGTGCCCCTCGCCGCCCGTCCCGACCGCGACCAGGGGTTGCTCGGCGTGATCCTGGGCGCCCGGCTGCGCGACGGCGACATCCGCATCAGCCTCGGTGGGATCGGCGGGCCGTCGGCGGGTCTGATGTTCGCGCTCGCCGTGGTCGACAAGCTCACGCCCGACGACCTGTCGGGCGGGCGCTTCGTCGCGGGCACCGGCGCGATCGAGCCGACGGGCACCGTCACACCGATCAACGGGATCCCGTTCAAGATGCGCAAGGCGTTCGACGAGGGCGCCACGGTGTTCCTCGTCCCGGAGGCGAACTGCGCGGAGGCGGTCGCCACGAACCCCGGTGGCCTGCAGCTCGTCCGCGTCGGCTCGCTGCACGACGCCGTCACGGCGCTCCGGTCGCTGAACACCGGGGGACCGGTTCCGGCCTGCTGACGGCCCGTCCGGGAAAACCGGGAAACTCGGACATTCGAGGCCCCCACGGGAACTCCACACCCTGTCCGTAGAGTTGGGTCGACAGGGCGTGCGGTCGGAGCGGTCGGAAGCGATCTGGGCAGGTCTCCGCCACACCGGACCGGCTCGGGCGCCCGGCTGCCGAATACCGATCTGCTGGAGCGTGCACTGTGGCCATGCGGCCCCCGGTGGGAGCCCCGACGCTGACCCGCCGCACCCGGATCCTGCTCGCCGTCGCCGGGTTGCTGGTGCTGCTGCTGCTCGGGGGCTCGCGCCTCATCAACTTCTACGTCGACTGGCTGTGGTTCGGCGAGGTGGGATACCGGGGCGTGTTCGCCACGGTGCTGTTCACCCAGATCGTGCAGTTCCTGGTGGGTGCGCTGCTGATCGGCGGGCTCGTGGCGCTGTCGCTGTGGATCGCCTACCGCACCCGCCCGGTGTTCGTGCCGGTGAGCGGGCCCGAGGACCCGATCGCCCGGTACCGCACCGTCATCATCCAGCGGCTGCGCCTGTTCGGCATCGGCATCCCGGTCGTCATCGGCGTCATCGCGGGGCTGGCCGCCCAGGGCGACTGGCAGACCGTCCAGCAGTTCCTCAACTCCACGCCGTTCGGTGTCGCCGACCCCGAGTTCGGCATCGACGTCAGCTTCTACGCGTTCCAGCTGCCGTTCCTGCGGTACGTGCTGGACTGGATGTTCGTCGCCGTCGCCATCGCGTTCGTGGTCTCGCTGATCACCCACTACATCTTCGGCGGCATCCGGCTCACGGGCCGGGCCGGTCAGGTCTCCTCGGCTGCGCGGGCCCAGCTCGCGATCCTCGCGGGCGTGTTCGTGCTGCTGAAGGCGGTGGCCTACTACCTCGACCGCTACGAGCTGCTCTTCAGCGACCGCAGCCCGCTGTTCACCGGTGCCACCTACACCGACCTCAACGCGGTGATGCCGGCGAAGCTGATCCTGCTGTTCATCTCGCTCATCTGCGCGGCGGCCTTCTTCGCGGCCGTGTTCCGGCGCAACCTGCAGCTGCCCGCGATCGCCACCGTGCTGCTGGTGCTGTCCAGCGTGCTGATCGGGGCGGCGTGGCCGCAGGTGCTGCAGCAGTTCTCGGTGGCGCCCAACGCCCAGCAGCGCGAGGCGCTCTCGATCGAGCGGAACATCGCGGCCACCCGCGACGCGTACGGCCTCAACAACATCAACGAGGTGCCGTACACGGGCATCAGCGACGCCACGCCCGCCCAGGTCCGCGCCGAGACGGCCACGATGTCCAACATCCGGCTGCTCGACCCGGCGAAGATCGAGCGGACGTTCACGCAGCAGCAGCAGCTGCGTGCGTTCTACGGTTTCCCCCCGCAGCTGGACATCGACCGCTACGAGGTCAACGGCCAGATGCAGGACTTCATCGTCGCCCTGCGCGAACTCGACACGAGCGGCCTGTCCGGCAACCAGACGGAGTGGATCAACCAGCACCTCGTCTACACGCACGGCAACGGGATCGTCACCGCGCAGGCCAACGAGATCAACGCGGCGCTCGAGGACAGCGGCGGCCAGGGTGGTCTGCCGGTCTTCACCTCGAACAAGCCCGAGATCCCGGAGAGCCTGCGGGTGCAGGAGCCGCGCACGTACTACGGCGAGCTGATCGACACCTACTCGATCGTCGGTGCCGAGGAGGGCGGGCCGCCCGTCGAGTACGACACCGACACCGAGCGCTACACCTACAACGGCCGCGGTGGCGTGTCGCTGGGCAACATCGTCAACCGCCTGGTCTTCGCGCTCTTCTACGGCGAGCGGAACATCCTGTTCAACAGCTCGATCAACGAGAACTCGAAGATCATGTACGTCCGCGACCCGGCCGACCGGGTCCAGGCCGTCGCGCCGTGGCTCACGCTGGACGGCGACCCGTACCCCGCGGTGGTCGACGGGCGGATCACGTGGATCGTCGACGGCTACACCACGCTCGAGAACTACCCGTACGCCGAGCGCACGCCGCTGGGTGAGTCCACCACCGACGCGCTGCAGCCGGGCCAGGGCGGGGTGCGCCCCGAACTCGACCGGGACGTCAGCTACCTGCGCAACTCGGTGAAGGCCACCGTCGACGCCTATGACGGCACGGTCAGCCTGTACGCGTTCGACGAGAGCGACCCCGTCCTCCAGACGTGGATGAAGACGTTCCCCGGCACCGTGAAGCCGGCCTCGGACATCAGCCCGGGCCTGCGCTCGCACTTCCGGTACCCGGAGGACCAGTTCAAGGTGCAGCGTGAGCTGCTCACCCGCTACCACGTCGACACGCCGGGCGACTTCTTCAACAACGTGTCGTTCTGGAACGTGCCGTCCGACCCGTCGCCGCAGGGCACCGGCACCGGGAGCGCGTTGCCGCAGCCGCCCTACTACATCCTCGCGGGCACCCCGGCGCAGCCGGGATCGCCGCCGTCGTTCCAGCTCAGCAGCGCGCTGGTGTTCCAGGAACGCGAGTTCCTGTCGGCGTACCTCTCGGTCAGCTCCGATCCGGACACCTACGGCCAGATGACGTTGCTCCGGCTACCGGACAACACCACCACCCAGGGTCCGCAGCTGGTGCAGAGCGCTCTCGTCAGCTCGCCCGACGTGAGTGAGCAGATCGGTCTGCTCTCCCGCAACGGGCAGAGCACGGTCGACTACGGCAACCTGCTGACGCTCCCGGTGGCCGGTGGCCTGCTGTTCGTGGAGCCGGTCTACATCGAGAGAGCGAACCAGGAGGTCAGCTATCCGCAGCTGGCCCGGGTGCTCGTGTTCTACCAAGGCCGGGTCGGTTTCGCCCCGACCCTGGCCGGCGCGCTCGACCAGGTGCTCCCGGGCGCCGGTGCCGTGGTGCCGACCGTGCCGGGCCAGTCGCCGGCGCCGGCCGAGGCCGGCACACCGGCCGCACCCACCGCGCCACCGGGCACCTCCAACCCGCAGGTGGCCACTGCGGCGTCGGCGATCCAGCAGGCCATCTCCGAGCTGCGCGCGGCCAACCAGAGCGGTGACTTCGCGGCCCAGGGCCGTGCGCTGGCCGCGCTGGACGCGGCGGTGAAGCAGTTCCAGGAGGCCAACGGGCAGGCGGCGGCGACGCCGTCCCCGGCCCCCGTTCCGGGCGGCTGACGCCGGTCTCCCCACCGTTCGGCCCCGGGTCGGGCGGTGGGGGGACCCCCCTGCGGGGCCGTTTCGGGGACGTGTACAGTAGTACTCACAACAGCAACGCGGGGTGGAGCAGCTCGGTAGCTCGCTGGGCTCATAACCCAGAGGTCGTAGGTTCGAATCCTACCCCCGCTACCAGGAAGGACAGCCCCCGGACAGACCGTCCGGGGGCTGTTCTCATGTGCCCGGTAGTGAGAAGTAGCCGACCCGGTCAGGCGCCCCCGATCCGGGGTCCTGCGTGCGGCCGGCCGAGCGGTGGGCGTCGATCGTGCCGTACGCGTCCGGCCTTGGCTCGCTACCAGGTCGGATGGACCGGGGCTGGACGAGGAACGAGCCGGGCGGGCCGGATCGGTAGATCTGCCCATAGACGCCGACCACGGGACGGGGCAGCGTCTGGTATCGGAGCCGTTGGGCACGGGCGCGCCTGCGCCTCTGCGGCCGCCAGCGGCTCTCGCCGTCGACGTCTCCGAACTTCAGGAGGTATCTGTCGTGGCGTCGCGAGATACGCGTGACCGGTTGGGGTGGCCCACGAACGGACAGGTGGTCAAACGCCCGGCACCGGTCCGACGGCCCGAGCTCCTGGTGCTGATGGGTACGTTGTGGGGGTATCACGCGCTGGGCTGCGACCTCGCCCATACCGCGGGCGCTCTGAGTAACCATCGCAGCACCGTTCGGTATCGCCTCTACCGTGTCCGCGAAGTCACCGGGATCGAGCCAGAAGATCCGAGATCGATGGAGGCGCTGCTGGAGATCGCGGGCCTGCACGCATAGCCGGTGACCCGGGTTCGTGGAGCGGGAAGCAGCTGTCGTGGTTACTACGGCCGGCCCAGGGTGCGGAGCGCGCTGTCGATGTCGGGATGGATCTCGAAGAGTCGGTGCACGCCGGCGGCGGCGAGGACATGCGCGACCACAGGGTCGGTGCCAACCAGATACAGGCCGATGTCCGCATCGCCGGCGACACAGGCCAGTTCGACCAGGGCCGGCACGGCGTCGGGAGCCAGGTCGGTCAGCGCGCGCAGATCCAGCACGACCGCCCACGGGGATGTGGCCAGCACCTCGAGGACGAACTTCTGGACCGCGGGGGCGGTGGTGTGGTCGAGGCAGCCCTGCACCTGAACGACCGGTACCGCGGGCCGGAGGTGTACGAGTCGAACCAGGGAGTCTCTCCCACGCGGCGCCCACTCGCCGCCGTCGGCATCGGCGCCCATCTGAGCCACCTCCTCGAAGCTTCCGTCGCCGTTCGGCACCGCCTCGATACATCGAGGGATTATCCGCGGTCGATGCCCTCGGCACAGCGGCACGGCCGCTCGTTCCCCGATGTCCGCCGGGGCTGGGGTGAAACGGCCGAGGGACCGTGACCCGCACCGCCGCGGTTGTCACGGCCACATGCCGGTCAGTTCGGGCGGCAGGTACAAGCCCTGGCTCAGGGCGCGGACCGCGGCCAGGGCCCGGGTCCCGGCATCCAGCTTGGCCAGGATGTGTTCCACGTGGGCGGCGACCGTGCGCGGCGCCACCACCAGTTCGGCGGCGATGCGCGCGTTGGTCCAGCCCTCGATGAGCAGCCCGAGGATCTGCAGCTCGCGAGGGGTGAGTCCGCGCAGGTCCGGCGGTGAGGCCAGCACCACGGCCGCCACCAGGTGGTGCGGGGGCTGGTCGGGGCAGCCCAGCACGGTGACCCGCACGTGTTCGGCGGGCTCGGACCCGGGGTAGGGGCACAGGAACGCCGCGTGCGCGCGGCCGTCGGCCAGCCGGGCGGCCACGGCGAGCAGCGCCGAGCCCGCGCCCAGCAGCGGGTGGGCGCCCAGCCCGGGCAGCGGCAGCGCCTGCCCGGCCCGGGTGAGCACCACCCCGGCGGTCGCGCCCCGCACCAGCTGCGCCGCCGCGGTGATCGTGCGCAGCGGGTCGACCGCATGCGCGATCATCGGGGCGAGAGTGCCGATCAGGTCGCGGGCGGCGTCGGTGGGGTGCGCCGTGGTGTCGGTGTTCAGGCCCAGAAACCCCAGGAAGCGGTCGTCCGGGGCGAACAGGCCGACGGCGAGGCCCTCCCGGAACCCGGCCGGGCGCAGGTACTGCGTCCAGCCGCGCACCTCGGTAGGCGGGACCGGCATGTCACGGATGCGGACCGGCGGGCGCGTCCGGTTCAGGCCGATCAGTTCGATCTCCTCAACCACTGCCGGACTCTCGAAGTAGGCGCGCACTGGGTCGGCGTACCCCTTGCTGACCAGGGACACGGGCCTGCGGCGCTCCGGGTTGAGCAGGGCGATTCTGCCGGCCTGGAACGGCACCACCGGGTGCAGCGACTCCAGCAGCGCGGCCGCCCGTTCCTCGAGGCCGGCCGGCGCGGCCGCGATCCCGGCCACCTCCGCCACGACCTGCGGCCAGCCCGGGGGCAGCTCAACCACAGCCCACCCCGGCGCGCCCGGAACGGGCCTGCTCGCCGCAGTACCCGCCAGGTTCGCCCGGTGCCGCCCCGGCCTCGGGGAGCACTCCGGGCCTGCAGTAGTCGGTTCCTGTGTCCACGGCCTGTGTCGCCTCTGCCCTGTGACCAGGTCGGGGAGGTGGCGAGAAGCCCCGGCCTGCTGCCAGCTTGGCACGGTCGGGCCCGGACCGAATCGGTCATCCGGCGGCATGGGCAGCGCGGGTGGCTCGTGCCGAAGCATGCCCGATCGATCCGGCACCGCGATCGCGAAATCGCTGCGAGGGGAGCGATGAGTTCCGGGAGGGGCAGCGGTCTGCATGGGTGTGAGACCGGCAACGGGCCGGTCCGACCAGCACCGGAGGCCACCGTGTCCGCCACCACCATCACCACCGCCCCTTCGACCGCTCCGTCCGCCGTCGCACTCCTGCGGGACGGGGTCGCCGCCACCGTCGCCGCCGCCGTGGCCTCCTCGGCCGTCGCCGCCGCCGGGATCGCGGTGGGCATCGGAGTCGACATCGCCGGGGCACCGATCCCGGTGAGCGGCTTCGCCACGCTCACCGCCATCTTCTCGGTGATCGGCCTGGTGATCGCGGTGGGCCTGCGCCGGTTCGCCCGCCGCCCGCGCACCACCTGGATCCGCACCACCGTCGCGCTCACCGTGCTGTCCCTGGTGCCGGACGTGATCGTGGACGCCACCACGGCCACCAAGCTGCTGCTGATGACCACGCACGTGGTGGCTGCCGCGATCGTGATCCCCGTCGTCGCCCGCCGGCTGCGCGCCTGAGCGGGGGATCAGCCGGTGGCGGCCGCTGCCGCCTGCGTGTCGACGTAGTCGCGCAGGCGGGCGATGCGGCCGTCGCGCGCTGTCAGCACCACGACGTTGGGCAGCGTGAAGGCGCCGGTGAGCGTGCTGGTGCCCAGGGCCTCCTGCTCGACGACGATCGTGTCCGGGTCGTCGGTGCGGTGAACGGCAAGGGTGCGGTAGTGCTCGTAGCGCAGCCCGTGCGCCTCCCAGCCCGCGGAGATCCAGTCGACGATCGTGTCCCGGCCCTCGAGCCGGGACGGCACCCCGGGTGGCGTGAACGGGAACTCGTGGACGGCGTCGGCCGCGTACACGCGCCGCATCCCGTCGGCGGACCGGTCGATCGCGGCGCTCCGCCAGCGCTCCAGCACCTCGCGTGGGCCCTCTGCGCTCCCGCCGAGCGGCGCGCGCCGGGCGGTCACCGTGCGGCGGCTGATCCGCCAGCCGTCCGCCAGCCGGACTACGACGTCGTCGTACGCAACGCTGCCGGCCGTGCCGGCGGCCGTGATCCCGATCCCCTTGGACCGCACCCGCGCCGAGCCGTCGTCGATCTCGCTGATCACCACGTTGGTGACGTGGTGGCCCACCGGGTTGCGATCCCCCATCGCGAGCGAAGCCCGGGTGATGGCCTCGACGCCCTGCAACGTGCCGAGGCCGAGATCGCCCACGTCGTAGGCGACGTCCGGCGTGAACAGCTCGGCCGCCCGGTCCAGCCGGCCCGTGTCGACGTGGTGGCCGTGCAGGTGGATCAGGTCGGTGATGTCGATCCGGTCCTGTTCGCTCAGCGGCATGGCGGCCTCCCTGATCGGGCGTCGGACCGATAAAGTGAGACGTGGTCCGGTTTTCGGGCACGGTAACGGACTGTGTCCCCGGTTTGCAACGGTGTGGTGATCGCGCTGGTGGGAAGTGGTCCGCGGGAGCGTCCCCGGCGTGCCGACGCCCGACGCAACTACGAGCGGCTGCTCGAGCAGGCGAAGCTCGCGTTCGGCGAGTTCGGTGCCGACGCCTCCCTGGACGAGATCGCCCGGCGGGCGGGTGTGGCCAGCGGCACGCTGTACCGGCACTTCCCCACGCGCCTCGACCTGATCGAGGCTGTGCTGGAGGAGCAGATGCGCGCCTTGGCCGACCTCGGCCGCGACCTCGCGACGGCCGACGACGAGCTCGACGCGGTGTCCACCTGGCTGCGTGCCGCACTCCGGCACGGGCTGGCGTACCGGGGCCTGGCGGCCGCGGTGATGAACTCGGCGCTCGACCGCGGGAACGACCGGGTGGCGGCCTGGCACACCGAGGTGTTCGAGGTCGGGAGCGCCCTGCTCGACCGGGCGCGGCGGTCGGGTGCGGTCGTCGCCCGAACCGATGACGCGGACGTGCTGAAGACGGTCGGCGCCATCGCCTGGGCCTGCCAGGACGACCCGGACGGCGAGGCTCGCGCCGAGCGCATGCTGGCTCTGGTCGTGCGCGGCCTGCAGTCGCGGTGATCGACGTCCCTGCCCGGCCCCGGCGGTCATGATGCACGCTGGAGCGATGACGACGGAGCCCGGCACGCTGTCCCGTGCCGGGCTCCACCGCGTGCTGGTGGTGCTGTGCACCACCGAGATCGTCAGCTGGGGGGTGCTCTACTACGCCTTCCCGGTGCTCGCCCCGAGCATCGCGGCGGACACCGGCTGGTCGATCTCCGCGATCACCGCCGCCTTCTCGACCGGTCTGCTCGTCGCCGCGGTGGCCGGGATCCCCGCGGGGCACCTGCTGGACCGGGTGGGCCCCCGGCCGATCATGACGGTGGGTTCGGTGCTCGCCGGGCCCGCCCTGGTGGGCATCGCCACGGCACCGTCCCTGCCCTGGTTCTTCGCCGCGTGGGTGCTGGCCGGGATCGCCCAGGCCGGCACCCTCTACCCGCCCGCGTTCGCGGCGCTCACCCGGTGGTGGGGGCCGCGCCGGGTCACCGCGCTCACGGCGCTCACGCTGCTCGCCGGGCTGGCGAGCACGATCTTCGCCCCGGTCACCGCCGCGCTCCTCGAGCGGTTCGGGTGGCGGCACACCTACCTCGTCCTGGCGGTGGTGCTCGCCGCCGCCACCGTCCCGGCGCACCTGTTCGGTCTGCGTGGCCCCTGGCCCGAGCACTCCGGGCCCGCGCGGGCCGCCGACCGCGATCCCGGCGCGATCGTCCGCAGCCGTTCCTTCCTGCTGCTGCTGGCCGCACTCGGGCTCAGTTCGTTCACCGCGTTCGCGGTGGTGGTCAACCAGGTGCCGCTGCTCATCGAACGGGGGATGTCCACCACCGCCGCCGCGTGGGCGCTCGGACTCGGCGGGCTCGGCCAGGTGCTCGGCCGGTTCTGCTACGGCCGGCTCGCCGCCGCCACCGGCGTCCGCGCGCGCAGCGTGCTCGTCCTCGCCTCCATCGCGGCCACCACCGCCCTGCTCGCCGCACTGCCCGGCCCGGCGGGGCTCCTCGTCGCGGCCGCGATGCTCGCGGGCGCCGCCCGCGGGATCTTCACGCTCCTGCAGGCCACCGCGGTGAGCGACCGGTGGGGCGCGGCGCACTACGGACGCCTGAACGGGCTGGTGTCGGCTCCGGCCATGGTCGCCACGGCGCTCGCACCCTGGGCCGGCGCCGCGCTCGCCGAGCTCCTCGGCGGCTACCCGCCGGTGTTCGCCGGCCTCGCCGTGCTGGCCGCGGTGGCCGCCGTGCTGGTGGCCGGCAGCGTGCCGCGACGACACGCGTGAGGGGCCGGCTCACGACCCGCCCACGGACGCGGCCCGCGGGGCCGGCGCATGGCGGGCGGTCCACCAGGTGTAGCCGAGCACCGCGACGAGGTAGGCCAGCGTGGTGAGGAGCCAGGAAAGCCACATTCAAGGCCTCTGCGGCCCTGAATGTGGCTTTCCTGAACCTCCCGGAGCCTGCCGAGCGGTCCGACGATCATGGGGACGAGGGCCGGCTGGTGGTAGGGCCGCGGCGTACCCGGCGCCTCGACGTCCGCGATCATCCGACGAGCCTGCCCGAGCTTCCCCCGTCCTGGTCCCGCGTCAGCGCAATCTGTCGTAGATCAGGCGCACCGCGCCGTCCGGTCCGGCGGCGTGCTCGACGAGCTCCCACCCGCCCGTGGGCAGGTCGTCCTCGAACAGGCGTGGACCCTCGCCCAGGAACACCGGAAAGATCATGAGTGACAGGCGGTCGACCGCGTCGGCCGCCAGCAGGGCCTTGATGACGCTCGCGGAGGCGAGCACGACGATGTCACCGCCCTCGGCGGCCGCGAGCTCGGCCGCCACGTCGGGGGCGGGCCGGTCGACGATCGTCGTGCGCTCCCACGGGGCTTCGCGCAGGGTGGAGGAGAGCACCACCTTCTCGGTGCCGACCAGCCACTTCGCGAAGGCCTCGTCGCGCGGGTCGGCGCCCTCCGTGCCGATGACGGTGGGCCAGAACCCGAGGAACCCCTCGGCGTTGACCCGACCGAGCAGGGCCGTCGTCGCCCCCTCGTGGAGGGACGCCAGGTGGTCGTGGGCGAGGTCGGTGGTGGCGTGGGGCAGCACCCAGCTCATGTCGAGCGGGTCGCGGCGGGCGTAGCGGCCGTCGAGCGACAGGTTCATGTTGGTGACGACCCTGCGGCGGCCGGTCTGCGCGGTCATGTCGTGCTCCTCGGGTGGTTGTGGGGAGGGTCCGCGGCGAGGGTCGCCGCGAGCCGCTCGAGGCTCTGGCCGAAGCCGATCTCGATGCCTGCGATGAAGTCGGCCGAGCCGACGGTGCTGCCGGTGACCAGGTAGCCGACGTCGAGGTCGGTGCCGGTGGTGGCGGCCCGGAGGTCGATGTCGACGTGGGCGGTGAAGGCGGGGGTGCCGTCGGGGAGCGCGGGGGAGAGTCGGTATGTGAGCCGCTCGTCGCGCCGCGCCTCCTCGACGACGCCCTCCGCGCGCCCCACGACCGCGTCGGTGCCGGGGTCGTCGCGGTCGCGGTACTCCTGGACGATCCGCCCGCCCGGCCGGGCTTCGAAGACCAGCTCGGAGACGCGCAGGTCGTCGGGGGTCCACCAGGCGGCGATCAGGGTGGCGTCCGTGAGGTGGCGCCACACCACCTCGGGCGTGGCCGCGAGGGACCGGTGGAACCGGAACGAACGGCGGTCGGCCCACCCCGCTTGCTCCGCCGCTCGCCGCTCCGCGTCGACGCCGAGCTGGTAGCGGTCGAACGTCTCGCGGGGCCCGCCCGCCCGGTCGGCGGTGGCGGCGAGCCCGGTCAGCGTGGCCGCGAGGTCGCGCAGGGGGCCGGGCTCGAGCGCGTAGATCCGGCGCTGGCCGGAGCGGTGGGAGGTGACGACGCCCGCCCGCTCGAGGGTCTGCAGGTGCTTGGTGGTCTGCGGCTGGCGCGCCCCGGCCAGCTCGGCCAGGACGCCCACCGGGCGGGGTCGCTCGGCCAGCAGGCCGACGAGCCGCCAACGGGCGGGATCGGCGAGCGCGGCGAGGAGTGCGTCCATGACCAGAAGTATTCACTGTAAAGAATATTCGTGTCAAGGAATGATTTGAGGGGTGGTTGCCCGGTCCCGGGGCGGGTAGCTACGCGTGGTGCGGATCGAGAACAGCGTGGTCGTGGTGACGGGGGCGTCGAGCGGGATCGGGAGGGCAACGGCGCTCGCCCTCGCCCGGGAGCGGGCGCGGGTGGTGCTGCTCGCCCGCCGCGCCGAGGCGCTGGAAGAGGTCGCCGCGCAGTGCCGGGCGGCCGCGGACGACCCGGACGTCGCGCTGGTCGTGCCCACGGACGTGAGCGACCCGGACGCCGTCGAGGCCGCTGCCGAGGCCACCGTGTCGCGGTTCGGCCGGATCGACGGGTGGGTCAACTGCGCGGGCGTGACGATGTTCGGCCCGCTGCTCGACGTGCCGCTCGCCGACATGCGGCGCGTGCTCGACGTCAACCTGATGGGCTGCGTGCACGGCAGCAGGTCGGCGCTGCGCCGGTTCACCGCGCAGGGCTCCGGCGTGCTCGTGAACGTGTCCTCGTTGCTGGGGCGGATCGCCCAGCCCCACGGCACGGCGTACACGATGTCGAAGTTCGCGATCCGCGGCCTGGGGCACGCCCTGCGCGAGGAACTGCGGCTCGAGGGCGTGCGGGGCGTGTCGGTCAGCACCGTGCTGCCCGCGGCGATCGACACCCCGATCTACGCGTCGGCCGCGAACCACTCCGGCCGCGTGCCGAACCCGCCGCCACCGGTGTACACCGCGGAGCGCACGGCGAAGGTGGTCGTCGCGCAGCTGCGCAGGCCGCGGCGCGAGGCCGTGGCGGGCGGCGTGCTCGGCCGTGCCTTCGTGCTGCAGCACCTGCTCGCCCCGCGGGTCGCGGAGCGGGTGCTGGCGATCGACGTGGACCGCTCGCTGCGCCGCGACAGCGGCGAGGTGCGCCCGACGTCCGGCTCCCTGTACGCACCCGGCGCCGCGCCCGCCGCGGTCGACGGGGGATGGGACGGCGCGCGGCGCGAGCGCAGGCGGCGCGCGGCGGCGGTGGGCGCGACGGCGGCGGCCGGTCTCCTCGCCTTCGCCGGGCTCGGGTGGAGGGGCGCGCGAACCACGCGGTGACCGGCCACGACAACCTGGCACGACAACCTGCCACCACGGGAACGGCCCCCGGGACGAGGTCCCGGGGGCCGTTCGCGGTGGAGCAGGATCAGCGGACGTCGTACCGGTCGAGGTCCATGACCTTGGCGAACGCGGCGGCGAAGTCGCGCGCGAACTTCTCCTTGGCGTCGTTGCTGCCGTAGACCTCGGCGACGGCGCGCAGCTCGGAGTTCGAGCCGAACACGAGGTCGACGCGGCTGGCCGTCCACTTGACCTCGCCGGTGGCGCGGTCCCGGCCCTCGAACGTCTCCGCGTCCTCGGACGCCGGCGTCCAGGCGGTGTCCATGTCGAGGAGGTTCACGAAGAAGTCGTTCGTGAGGGCGCCGGGCTGCGACGTGAACACACCCAGCGGCGACTGCTTGTAGTTCGCGCCCAGGACGCGGAGGCCGCCGACGAGCACCGTCATCTCGGGGGCGGTGAGGTTGAGCAGGTTCGCCCGGTCGAGCAGCAGGTACTCCGACGGCAGCGGGGTGGCGCCCTTGCCGCGGTAGTTGCGGAAGCCGTCGGCGGTGGGCTCCAGCGGGGCGAAGGACTCGACGTCCGTCTGCTCCTGCGACGCGTCGGTGCGGCCCGGGGAGAACGGCACCTGGATCTCGACGCCGGCGGCCCTGGCCGCCTGCTCGACGCCCGCGACCCCGCCGAGCACGATGAGGTCGGCCAGCGACACCTTCTTGTTCCCGGTCTGGGAGCTGTTGAAGGACTCCTGGATCCCCTCGAGGGTGCGCAGCACCTGGGTGAGGTTGTCGGGCTCGTTGACCTCCCAGTCGCGCTGCGGCTCCAGGCGGATGCGGGCCCCGTTGGCGCCACCGCGCTTGTCGCTGATGCGGAACGTCGACGCCGACGCCCACGCCGTGGTGACCAGCTGGGCGACCGAGAGCCCCGAGCCGAGGAGCTGCTGCTTCAGCGCGGCGATGTCGGTGGCGTCCACCAGCTCGTGGTCGACGGCGGGCACCGGGTCCTGCCAGATCAGCCGCTCCTGGGGCACCAGGGGGCCGAGGTAGCGCTGGATCGGGCCCATGTCGCGGTGGGTCAGCTTGAACCAGGCGCGGGCGAACGCGTCGGCGAACTGGTCGGGGTTCTCGTAGAACCGCCGCGAGATCTCGCCGTAGATCGGGTCGAACCGCAGCGCCAGGTCGGTGGTGAGCATGCTCGGCCCGCGGTTGAGCTCACCGGTCTCCGGGTCCGGGACGGTGTTGCCCGCGGCGTTGTTCTTCGGCTTCCACTGGTTGGCGCCTGCTGGGCTCTTGGTGAGCTCCCACTCGTACTCGAACAGGTTGTGGAAGAACCAGTTGCTCCACTTCGTGGGCGTCGGGGTCCACGTCACCTCGAGGCCGCTGGTGATCGTGTCGCGGCCCTTGCCGCTGCCGAAGGTGTTCTTCCAGCCGAGGCCCTGCTCCTCGATCGGGGCGCCCTCGGGCTCCGGGCCGACGTACTTGTCGGGGTCGGCGGCACCGTGGGTCTTGCCGAACGTGTGACCGCCCGCGATCAGCGCGACGGTCTCCTCGTCGTTCATCGCCATCCGGTGGAACGTCTCGCGGATGTCGCGGGCCGCGGCGAGCGGGTCCGGGTTGCCGTTCGGGCCCTCCGGGTTGACGTAGATGAGGCCCATCTGGACCGCGCCCAGCGGCTTCTCCAGCTCGCGGTCACCGGAGTAGCGCTCGTCGCCGAGCCAGGTGCGCTCGGGGCCCCAGTACACGTCCTCGTCGGGCTCCCAGACGTCGGCGCGGCCGCCGGCGAAGCCGAAGGTCTTGAAGCCCATCGTCTCGAGGGCCCGGTTGCCCGTGAAGATCATCAGGTCGGCCCACGAGATCTTGCGGCCGTACTTCTTCTTGACCGGCCACAGCAGGCGGCGCGCCTTGTCGAGGTTGCCGTTGTCCGGCCAGCTGTTGAGCGGCGCGAACCGCTGCATGCCCGCGCCGGCCCCACCGCGGCCGTCGTCGATCCGGTACGTCCCCGCGCTGTGCCACGCCATGCGGATCATGAACGGGCCGTAGTGCCCGAAGTCTGCGGGCCACCAGTCCTTCGACGTGGTCAGCACCTCGTCGACGTCACGCGCGAGCTCGTCGAGGTCCAGGCTCTGGAACTCCGTGGCGTAGTCGAAGTCCGGGTCCATGGGGTCGGACGCGGGCTGGTGCTTCCGCAGGATCTTGAGGTTGAGCTGGTTGGGCCACCAGTCGCGGTTCCCCGCCCCCTCGGTGGGGTGGTTGCGGCGGCCTGACGAGACCGGGCAGCCGCCGGCACTCTCCTCGTTGAGCTCGCCGATCACAGCGTCATGACTGTCGGTCACGGGTTTCCTTCCGGGTGTGCTCAGGAACTTGTTGCGGTGGAGCAGGTGGGGCACAGGCCCCGGTAGACGACCTCGGCCTCGTCGATCACGAAGCCGTGGTCGTCGGACGGGGTGAGACACGGTGCGGGCCCGACGGCGCAGTCGACGTCGGCGATGGCGCCGCAGGACCGGCACACGATGTGGTGGTGGTTGTCGCCGACGCGCGCCTCGTAGCGGGCCACGGAGCCGGGGGGCTCGATGCACCGCACCAGGTCGGCCGCGGTCAACGCGCGCAGCACGTCGTAAACCGCCTGGTGGGACACCTCGCCGAGGGCCGTGCGTACTGCTGCGATGATCGAACCCGTGTCGGCGTGGGGGTGTTGGTGGACCGCCGACAGCACCGCCAGGCGCGGACGCGTCACCCGCAGGGCGGCCCCGCGGAGCATGCGCTCGAAGTCTGCGGTCGTCGGCACGGCCAAGAGTCTGGACTACTTTCTGGAATCAATCAAGATTGCGCGTCCAGGGGTTGCCTGACCAGCGGCTATGCTGGTCCCGGCGTGTCGGCTGATCTCGAGGAGTCCTGCGATCCACTGCAACGACCACGGGTTCACGTGCGCATCACGCTGATCGGGC
Organism: Pseudonocardia zijingensis; assembly: GCF_042657305.1. Classification (NCBI taxonomy): domain Bacteria; kingdom Bacillati; phylum Actinomycetota; class Actinomycetes; order Pseudonocardiales; family Pseudonocardiaceae; genus Pseudonocardia; species Pseudonocardia zijingensis. The sequence goes on from NZ_JBHSKO010000014.1 coordinate 24,528, forward strand.
CGGCTTTTCCCTGGCGGGGTGGCATCCCGCTGCTCACCAACGAGCTCGCCCACCGGCTCGCCGCCCTCGGCCACACCGTCCACGTGCGCACCTGGACGCGGCAGGGGCCGCCCCGGCTCCTGCCCGCGGAACGCCACCCGCTCGCCACGCCCGAGGCGGAGGTCTACCCGACCGTCCAGGAGCCGCTGTCCTGGCGCGACCCCCGCCACTGGGCGCACACGGGCCGGGTGGCCGCGGCCGAGTCCGACGTCGTCGTGCTCATCTACTACGTGCCGTTCCAGGCCCCCGCGCTGGCGGCGATCGCCCGTGCCGCCCGCCGGGAGGCACGGGTCGTCGTGATCTGCGCCAACGCGGTGCCCCACGAGCCGCGGCCGGGGGACCGGGTGCTGATGGCGTTGCTGATGCGCTCCGCCGACGCGATCCTCGTGCACACCGAGGCGGAGCGGCGCGCGCTGAGGAGCCTCACCGACCGCCCGGTCGCGGTGGCCGCGCTGCCGCCGCACCTGCCGGCCACGCCGCGGGCACAGGCCTCCTCCGACCGCCCGCCGACGCACCGGCTGCTGTTCTTCGGCAAGGTGCGCCACTACAAGGGCGTGGACGTGCTGCTCCGGGCCATGACGCTGGTGCCGGACCTCGAGCTGGCGATCGTCGGCGAGTTCTACGAGGACCGCGCGCAGCTCGACGCGCTCGTCGACGAGCTTGGGCTCGCCACGCGCGTGCACGTCACCCCCGAGTACCTGCCCGCCGACCGGATCCCCGGGCTGTTCGCCGACGTCGACGCGCTCGTCCTGCCCTACCGGTCGGCCACGGCGTCGCAGCTCGTGGCGCTGGCCCACTGGCACGGCGCGCCCGTGGTGGCCACCCGCGTCGGCAACTTCCCCGAGACCGTGCGCGACGGCGTCGACGGCCTGCTCTGCGCCCCGGACGACGTCCTCGACCTCGTGCGGGCGCTCCGGGCGCTGTACGAGCCAGGCCGGCTGGCGGCGCTGCGCGCGGGCGTGCGGCCCGCCGACGCCGAGGCGATCTGGCGCGACTACATCGGCGCCCTGGGCGCGCTCGCCGGCGACGGAACACGCTCGATCTCCGAGTGAGCCCGCGGTAGCGTGGCGCCATGGGTCAGCAGATGATCAAGCGCCCCCGCGTCGCCTGAGGCGGTGCACCCCGCCGACCGGCGCGCCGGTCGGCCTCTCACGCGTGCCGGTCCGAGGCCGCGTGCAGACGTGCCGCCGCCCCGACCTGCGATGCGACGGGACGACTCCGACATGGCCCACCCCCATTCCCCTCCCTCCGCCCTCGACGCGGTGGCCCCGCGGCTGTGCTGCCCGGCCTGCGACGACGCGCTGCACCGCGACGGGCCCAGCCTCGTGTGCGCGGCGGGGCACACCTTCGACGTGGCGCGCCAGGGCTACGTCAACCTGATCGGCGGGCGCCGCCGCCACCGCGGCGACGACAGCCGGATGGTCGCCGCCCGCGAGCGGTTCCTGGCGGCCGGTCACTTCCGGCCGGTGAGCCGCGCGCTGGCCGAGCTGGCCGCCGAGCACACGCGGTCCGTCGACGGCGTGGTGGTCGACCTCGCCGGCGGCACCGGGCACCACCTCTCGGCCGTGCTCGACGCCTGCCCGCGGCGGTTCGGGCTGTGCATCGATGCGTCCGCGCCCGCGCTGCGCCGGGCGGCGCGGGCCCACCCGCGCGCGGCCGCGGTGGGTGCCGACGTGTGGGCCCGGCTCCCGCTGCGGGATGCCACGGCGTGCGCGGTGCTCAGCGTGTTCGGTCCGCGCGGCATCGCCGAGGTCGAACGCGTCCTCGCCCCGGACGGCGTGGTCGTCGTGGCGGGACCGTGCCCCGACCACCTGCAGGAGCTGGGCAGGCTCGTCGGCGGCGTCGGGATCGACCCCCGCAGGCCCGAACGCCTGGCGGCGTCGCTGCGCCGGTTCGAACGCCTCGCGGAGCGGGTGGTGCGCGGGCGGATCGCCCTGGGGCGCGAGGAGGCCCACGCCGCCGTGGCGATGGGCCCGAGCGCCCGCCACCTGTCCGAGGACCAGCTCGCACGGGCGATCGCGCGGCTCCCGGAGCCGGTCGAGGTGACGGTGTCGGTGGAGGTGTCGGTCCACCGCCCGGTCACGGGTGGCGCGCGGTGACCCGGCGCCCGCGGCGGGCGAGGGCGAGGGTCAGGACCGAGGCGGCGAGGGCGACGGCCACGGCGAACTCCTGCACGGCGGGGAGCACCCCGGTCAGGGTGGCGAGGGCGCCGACCCCGATGACGGGCACCCCCGAGCCCAGGTACATGACCACGTAGAACGCGGCGAGCGCCTCCGCCCGGCGCCCGGTGGGCGCCGACTCGTTGATCGTGGTCAGGCCGCCGAGGAACACCAGCCCGTGGCCGGTGCCGGCGATCACCGCCGCGATGAGGAGCAGGGGCGCCGAGGACGTACCCCCGGCCACGGCGAGCAGCACCAGCCCGGCGGCCAGCAGGGGGAGCCCGAGGAATTCCAGTGCTCGGGCCTGCCGTCCGTAGCCCGCGAGCTGGGCGATCGCCGAGCAGACGGGCAGCAGCGCCACCGCGGCCCCGGCGAGCAGCAGGTTGCGGCTCCCCGAGAGGTCCGCCACGTACCCGGGGACCAGGGTGAGGAACAGCCCGATCACGGTGAACGCGAGGAAGTTCGCCGTGCCGCTCGTCGCGAACACGGCGCGCATGCCGGGCGGGATCCCGGGGCGGCTCGGTCGCCACCGGGCCGCCGGGGCGGTCGGTGGCAGCGTCGCGACCACCGCGACGGCCGGTACCAGCAGCGCGATCTCCACGACGTACGGCAGGACGTGCGGCGCCGGGGCGTACTGGGCGAGGAGGCCGCCGAGCAGCGGGCCGCCGCCGAGCCCGCTCGCGGACGCCACGGTGGACACGAGCGCGGCCTTGCGGCGGTCGCCGTGGGGTTCCAGTTCGGTCAGCGCGGCGGTCAGCGGCGCGGAGGCCGCACCGACGGCGAGGCCCTGGAGCACGCGCCCGGCGAACAACCATTCCGTGCTCGGCGCGAGGGCGAGGACCAGCGACCCCGCGGCGGCCAGCACGACCGCGGGCAGCAACACCCGGCGCCTGCCGACGGCGTCGGACAGCGGCCCCGCCACGAGCAGCGAGGGGATCAGCACGGCGATGTAGGAGGCGAAGACCAGCGTGAGCACCACCGGGGAGAACCGGAAGCGTTCCGCGTAGCCCTGGTACAGCGGCGTCGCCAGGTTCGTGCCGATCAGCAGGACCAGCATCGCGTACGCCGTCGCCCAGAACCGCAGGCGGCTGGCGGGGTTCGACATCGGGGACTCCCCACGAGGTTATGTTCGGAGATGGCGAACATAGCAGATGTTCGGCAAGCTCGAACATGTCGGCTAGGGTGGGGTCATGGCCAGCCGGACGTCCACGGCGCTCGTGCACCCCGAGCGCGAGCAGCTGGAGTTCACGGCGGTGCTCACCGCGCTCAGCGACCCGGTGCGCCTGGCGATCGTCACCCAGCTCGCCGCCGCCGGACCGGACGGCGAGTTGGCGTGCGGCACCATCGCGCTCCCGATCAGCAAGTCCACGCGGAGCGGCCACTTCAAGGTGCTGCGGGAATCCGGTGTGATCCACCAGCGCGACGAGGGCACGCGCCGCATGAACCGGCTGCGCCGCGAGGACATCGACGCCCGCTTCCCGGGCCTGCTCGACCTCGCCCTACGGCACGCGGCCGATCCCGGCGGCTGAGGGAGGATGGGCGTCGTGAGCCGCCCTCCGATCCAGGACGTCCCCGTCGCCGAGCACCCGATCCGGCTCGGCCAGTTCCTCAAGCTGGCCGGGCTCGCCGAACATGGCGCGCACGCCCGTGAGCTGCTGGAGGACGAGCAGGTGCAGGTCAACGGGCGGCTGGAGACGCGCAGGGGTGCGCAGCTGAGCGCCGGGGACGTGGTGGCCGTCGGCGGGCAGCGGGCGCGGGTGGCTCAGCCGCCGACGGCGTCCAGCACCTGATCCTCGATCAGCGGCGCGATGGTGGTGGCGTACGACGCCGTGAGGTGGTTGTCGTCCAGGTACACCAGCACGTTGCCGACCTCGGCGGGGCAGCGGGTGTCGTCGCAGACGTAGTCGGCCAGGTCGAGGAAGGTCACGTTCGGCGGCACGTCCAGCTGCGCCCACGGCGGCTCCTCCGCGTAGAAGTCGCTGCGTTCGACCCCGCACGGGTCGTCCTCGCGGCCGTGCTTGCGGATGCAGTCGGGCACGTCGTAGTCGAAGCGCGGGTTGTCCCGGACGGCCAGCACCGGGACCCCGAGGTCGTGCATCCGCCACCACTGCTCCACGAACCCGGCAGGCGTGTACTCGGTGAGCCCGGCGCGCACCTCCCGTGACGCGGTGGTGACCACGGCGTCCGGCTGCAGCTGCGCCACCTGCTCGGCGACCGTGGCGTTCCAGGCCAGGCACCCGGCGTCGTTCGGATCCACCTCGGCGGAAGTCGAGAACGGGCACGCGCCGCGCAGCGCCGCGATGATCTGCCAGTTGTGCTGCCGGGCGATCGGCATGAGGGCGGCGATGTACTGCTCCAGGTGCGAGTCGCCGATCACGAGCACGCGCCGCTGCGGTGGCTCCGCCACCGGCTGCGCGCACAACTGCGAGTCGACCTCGGGCAGCGGGGTGCAGTCCCACTCGTCGACCAGCACCCAGTCGTCGTACACCGACACCGGCGCGGGCAGCAGCGGGGCCTGTTCGGGTGCGGTGCCGCCGAGCGCGGCCGCGCCGGGGTACCGGGGGCCGCCGAGCCCCTCGATCGGCACCGTGCGCTGGATAGCGGCGAACTGCCAGAGCGCCGCGGCGAGCAGCACTCCGGCCAGCGCGGCCGCCGCGTACCGGTAGGCGGCGCCGACACCCAGGCGCAGACCCTGCACGCGGCCCTCGACGAACCGGGAGGTGAGCACCGCGAGCACGAACGACAGGGCGACCACGGCGATCGCCCCGAGCGGCCCGACCCCGTCCTGGTCGTGCACCACCATCACCAGGATGAGGATCGGCCAGTGCCACAGGTAGAGCGGGTAGCTCACCTTGCCCACGTACTGCACCGGCCGCAGCAGGAGCACCCGGTGCACGCCGTAGGGGGATTGCGTGACCCCGCCCGTCAGCACCAGCGCCCCGCACAGCGCGGGCCACAGCGCCGCATACCCCGGGAAGGTCGAGCCGCCGTCCAGCACGAACCCGCACGCCATGAGCCCGAGCACGCCGACCCAGCCGAACGAGACGCGCTCGTTGCGGGTCCAGGGCACGCGGTCGATCCACAGCGCGAGCAGCCCGCCCAGCGCGAACTCCCACAGCCGCGTGAGCGAGTGGAAGTACGCCAACGGCTGGTCGGTGGCCGTGAGCGCGATCGAGAACGACAGCGACGCCGCGAACAGGCCGAGCAGGGTGGCCGTCAGGTGGGTGTGCAGGCGGTGCGCGGCGCGGCGGCCCACCAGCACCACGAGCGCCACGGCGAGCGGCCAGACGATGAAGAACTGCACCTGGATCGACAGCGACCAGAAGTGCTGCACCACGCTCGTGGTGTTGCTGCGCGCGGCGTAGTTGACGGCGTCGGCGGCGAGCTGCCAGTTCTCCAGGAACAGCGCGCTGGCAACCACCTCGCGCACCGTCTGCTGCCACCGCGTGTCCGGGAGGAACACCGCGCACGCGGCGACCGTGCCGAGCAGTACCACCGTGGCCGCGGGCAGCAGCCTGCGCGCCATCCGGCTCCACCGCTCCACCAGGTCGATGCGCCCGCGGGCGGCGGCGCGTGCGAGCTGCCCGGTGAGCAGGAAACCCGAGATCAGGAAGAAGACGTCCACACCGCCGGACACCTGCCCGGTGGTGACGTGGTGGAACACGACCAGGGAGACCGCGAGCGCGCGGAGGCCCTGCAGTTCCGGGCGGAAGGTGGCAGGGGGAACGGCGAGGTCGGGCCGCCCGGCGCCCGAGCGGCGCTCAGTAACCGACGTAGTTCCCGCTGCTGTTGGTGCGGCCGCCGCGCTCGAGTGTGCTCATCCCGTAGTTGTCGATCATGTACCGGATGCCGGCGGTGATGTTGGCGACCGGGTCGGTGATCGGCCGGTTCTTCATGTCGGGGTGCACGTAGTGACGGTAGGTCGTCGGGATCGTCTGCATCAAACCCTGGGACGGGGTGCCGCGGCGGGCGTTGGCGTCCCAGTTGTTGACCGCGCGCGGGTTGCCGCCGGACTCGGCCATGATGATCTTCTTGACGGGCTTCGCGAGCGACTGCGGCAGCTCGAGGACCTGCAGCGCCTCGGCGATCCAGCCGTCGAGCCCGCCCCGCGCGATCAGGGCCTGCACCCGCTCCCGTTCGGCCTGCTCGCGCGCCTGCTTCGCGTGCAGCTCGGCCAGGTCGGCCGCCTGCACGACGCGCGCGACGTGCTCCTCGATCGACTCGGCCTCCGCGGCGAGCTCCACGGGCACCATCGAGACGGCGGGGGCGGCCTTCTCGAGCGCCGTGCTGGACGAGGCGAGCGCTGCGTCGTAGGGGCCGTCCGCGGCGGCGGAGGTGGCGGTGCCGTCCTCGAGCGCCGGGACGATGGCGGTGAAGGCGCCGGTGGCCACCGCCCCGACGGCAGCGGTGGTGGCGATCACGGTGGTGCCGAGCGACGGGCCCGTGGGGGCGGGCCGGTGTGCCGCGTGATGGCGGCCGGTGCCGGTGGAACCGGCGGTGCGAGGCGCACGAGCACCACGGGGGGAGCGGTGTCCTGCCACGTAACAGCCCTTCCAGCGCTCGGGGGAGCGAGCCGGTCGCGGGCTTCCGGTCGGGGGTCCGGGGGCCGGGTGGGGAGTCCGGCCCGAGTGCGTGCCCGTGATCGGTTCGTAACGCTGGGCGAGAGACTATTGCGGTCCATTGATCGCGACAAGAGCAGGCAGCGCAGTTCGGCGCAGCCCACGTACCGTTCGGCGGCACGAGGCAGCCAGGCCCGGGTACGCCGCGTACGCGATCAACGGTCACCCGGGACGATGAACGGACTGGGCCGCAAGGAGCAGGCAGGAGTCGCCGAACTCGTGCCAGCGGTACCGCTGCTCCAGGGCGGCCGCGTACGCCCTGCTCACCAGGCGTTCCCCCGCCACGGCCTCCAGCAGCGACAGGTGCGACGCACCCGGCTCGTGCCACCCGGTGACCAGCCCGTCCACCACGCGGGCCGGGCGCCCCGGACCGAGCACGAGGTGGGTCCACCCCGCGCCCGCCCGCACGTGCCCGTCCGGTGCGGCGACGCTCTCGAGCGCCCGGGTCGTCGTGGTGCCGACGGCGACGACCCGGCCACCCGCCGCCCGCGCGGCGTTCACCGCGTCCGCGGTCTCCTGCGGCACCCGGTAGCGCTCCGGGAGCGGGGTCTCCCCGGCCTCCGGGGACGACACCCCGGTGTGCAGCACCACCCGTGCCACGTCGACCCCCTGCGCGTGCAGGGCGTGCAGCACCGCGGGCGTGAACGGGCGTCCCGCGCTCGGCATCTCGGCGCTGCCGAACTCGGCCTCCGCGCGGGCGAACACCGTGCGGTGGGCGTCCAGCGGCCACGAGCGGTGCAGGTAGGGGTAGCGGATCGGCCTGCCCACCTCGGCCAGCCACGACCGCAACCCGCCCGCCACCGGGATCCGCGCCCGCCACAACCTGCTGCCCGTCGCGACGTGCGGGTCGGGGTGGCCGGTGAGCAGTGTGGCCACCACGCCGCACGGCAACGCGATGCTCTCGCCCGCGACGCCGTCGGTCACCCGGTGCCCGTCCGGGGTGCGCAGCTCGACGACGTGCAGGTGGTCCGGCGCAGGACCCGACACGTGCACCGTGACCGGCGTGCCGTCCGCGCGCTGCCCGTCGACCGCGGCGGGTTCCGTGTCGGAGGTGTTGACCACCACGAGATCGCCGCGGCGCAGCGCCGACGGGAGCGCGTCGAACGTCGTGTGCCGCAGCGGGCCGCGCTCCCGGGCGACCAGCAGCCGCACCCCGTCACGGGCGACCCCGCGCGCCTCTGGCGGCTCGGTGGCCGACAGGTCGGCCGGCACCGAGAAGGCGGTGATCACCGCACACCCTGCGCGAGGTCGGCAGCGCGGTACCGGCCGCTCGGGCGCCGCTCGTCGAGCAGCCGCAGCAGGGACGGCACCACGGTCTCCGGCTCCGGCCGGTCGGAGATGTCCTCCCCGGGGAAGGCGCGCTGGTGCATCGCCGTGCGCATGTCGCCGGGGTCGAACGCGTGTACGCGCAGGCCCGGCTCCTCCACCGCCAGCACGGCGGCGAGGTGGTCGAGCGCGGCCTTGGCGGCGCCGTAGCCGCCCCACCCGGCGTACGCGTCCACCGCGGCGTCCGAGCTGAGCGTCACGACCGTGCCCCGACCGGAGGCGCGCAGCAGGGGCAGGGCGAGCTGCGTGAGCGCGAGCGGCGCGAGCACGGTGGTCTCCAGGACGGCCCGCAGCGCGTCGAGCGGGTAGCGCTCCAGCGGCGGCAGCGGCGACGGGCCGAGCTCGCCCGCGTTGTGCACGAGCAGGTCCAGGCTCGGGCCCGCGGCGGCCACGAGCTCGGTGCGGAAGGCGGGGTCGGTGACGTCCCCGGGCAGGGCACGGACGCCGGGCAGGGGTCCGGTGGCGGCGCGCAGGCGGCCGGCGTCGCGGGCGCACGCGATCACGGTGGTGCCGCGGGCGCTCAGCGCGGCGGTGAGGGCGAGGCCGAACCCCTGCCCCGCACCGGTGACGATGGCGGTGGTCATGCCTGTACCGTGCGACTTGAAGTCAGCTTCAGGTCAAGGAGGGACGGCCACGTGGACGCGAAGGACCTGCTCACCATCGGGGAGGTGGCGCACCGCAGCGGCTTCCCGCAGTCCGCGCTGCGGTACTACGAGCGCGAGGGCCTCCTCACGACCACACGGACGTCGGGCGGGCAGCGCCGCTACGAGCGCTCGGTGCTGCGCAGGCTCGCGTTCATCCGCGCCGCGCGCACCATCGGCGTCGGGCTCGACGAGGTGCGCGAGGGCCTCGAGCAGCTGCCCGACGGGCGCACCCCCACCAAGGCGGACTGGTCCCGGCTGTCGAAGGCGTGGCGGCGGCGGCTCGACGAGCAGATCCAGGCCCTCGTAGCCCTGCGCGACGGCCTGGACTCGTGCATCGGCTGCGGCTGCCTGTCGCTGAAGCGCTGCCGGCTGTACAACCCGGGAGACCGGGTGTCGGAGCTGGGGCCGGGCGCGCGGCTGCTCCCGCCGATGCTGCGGAGGACGCCGGCGGATGGTGTCTGAGGTTGGTGCCCGGGGAGGGCAGGAAAGCCACATTCAGGGCCGCTAAGGCCCTGAATGTGGCTTTCCTGAACTTGCGGGTCCTACGACGAGAGCAGGCGCGGCCGGGCCGACCAGCGCGCGGGCAGCGTCTGGTCCACCCAGGCGTGCAGGTCCTCCACCGGCGGGCGGGTGCTGATCGCGGACTGCTCGTGCTCGGCCAGGAACGCCGTGGTGCGCTCCTCCCAGCCGACGCCGAGGCAGGGGACGCCGGTGGACACGGCGAACACCAGCGCGTGGATGCGCAGCCCGAAGAGCGCGTCGGCCTCGCCGACGACGGCCTTGGCGAGCGTGGGCTCCAGCTGCGGGCCGATCACGGGCACCGGACGGCCGAGCCGCTCACCGAGCTCGTTGATGAGCACCTCGTCGCGACGGGCCAGGCCGAGGCCGTAGTCGGCGTGCGTGCTGATCGCGAGGCCCGCCACGGCCCCGCCCCGCTCGATCCAGCGGCGTCCCAGCGTGGCGGCGGCGTCCTGCAGCGCGTCGACGAGGATCGGGTTGGGCAGCGCCTTCGGGGCCACGAGCAGCAGCGGCACCGCGGGGTCGACGCCAGCGGCCGCCAGCGTGCGCCGCGCCTCCGCCGCCGGGGCGGCCTTCAGCCCCATCGCCAGGTCGCCCACCACGGGCGCGACGATCCGGTCGCCGAGGACCGACGCCGACACCTCGTCGCGCACGCTGATGCGGCCCGGCTTGCGCACCGAACGGCGTAGCAGGTCCAGCACCCGGTCCGGCGTGCCCGGGTACACCCCGATGGCCAGGTAGGTGATGTCGCGGCCACGCGCCGTGGCCGCCCACACGATCGCGGGCAGGATCTTCACGAGCGAGGACGCGCCGGTGCCGAAGAGGCCGCCGCCCACGACCGCGATCCCGTCGCACCACTTCAGCGACTTGACGAAGGCGATCCCCTCCATGGGGACGCCGGGAACGCGGTGCAGCGCCTCGACCATCCGGGGGTTGCGCGACACCACGCGCACGTCCGTGTCCTGCGGCAGCTCCTGCAGGGTGCGGGCGAGCATCGCCTCGTCACCGGTGTTGCCGTTGCCGAAGTTCCCGATGATGAGCACGCGGGTGGGCCGTGGTGTGGCCGCCTTGGCGTTCTCCTCGGCGGCGTGCCGCCTGCCGAGGTCGGCGAGCTGCTGGCGGATCAGGTTGGCGCGGGGGTCCGTCATCGATTCCCTCGGGTCCGTGGCGGCGACTCTGCGTGACCACCGTCGGTCACTCATCCGCCGCAGCCTACGGTGTGGCCCGCAGCACTCGTCCAGCACGTGCGCACCCGCCGTCGGCCGGGCAGCACCCATGATCGCCCGGCGGTTCCGGGACCAGCGCGGACCGTCGTCCCCGGTGCCCGCGCGGCGGGATCAGGCGCTGACCGAGCGCAGGTATGCGGCAGCGAGCGACTCGCTGATCTCCTCGACGGTGGGCAACTCCACGTCGGCGCTGCTCTCGAGCACCGGGCGCAACAGCATGTGAGTGGTGATCGGGCCCAGCAGCAGCTGCACGACGAGCGGGAACGGCATCGGTCGCAGGCGCCCGGCCGTGATGTGCGGTTCCAGCAGCGTCCACAGGCTCGCCGTGAGGCACGGGATCATCGCCTTGAGCATCTGCTGCCCCGGACCGCCCGGCCGCGCGCAGGCGTCGGCGAAGATCGCCGGCAGCACGCGGGGCTCCCGCGCGAACGCGCAGATGATCACGCGGTGCACCTCCCGCACGAGTATGGGGAGGTCGGCGGGCGGGTCGGCGGCGAGCGCCTCGAGGTCGGGCAGCGGGCCGTAGCGGGCGAACACCGCGGTGAGAAGGCCGTCGCGCCCGTCGAAGAGGCCGTGCAGGGTGGGCAGGGCGCAGTCGGCGGCCGCGGCCACGGCGTCGAGCGTGGTGGCGCCGAGGCCCTGCTCGGCGATGAGGGAGGCGGCGGCCGTGATCGCGCGCTCGCGGGCGGGTGGCCGCCCGCCCGGGTCGACGCCCGCTCGGCGCACGGCTTCGTCCAGCGGTGCGCGGGTGCCGCCGAGCCTGCGCAGGAGCGTGCTGCGGGACATGCCTGCCGCGGCCGCGATCGCGGCGAGCGGCACGTCCGCGACGTCGCGCCCGCGCGCACGCGCGGCCGTCAGCGCCGCCGCCACCAGTTCCCGCTCCACCTGGAACAGGATACGGGTAAATGTCTGATGCGGTTCCGTCGTGCGAGGGTGGGGACGTGGTTGCACCCGTGGATCGCTGGCTCCCCCTGGAAGGTCTCGACAACATCCGCGACGTCGGCGGCCTGCCGCTGCGCGACGGCGGCTCCACCCGCACGGGCGTGCTCCTGCGCAGCGCGTCGCTGAAGTGGTGCACGGCGTCGGACATCACGCACCTCGTGGAGGAGTTCGGGCTGCAGCTCGTGCTCGACCTGCGCACCCGGCGGGAGATCGAGATCAACGTCAGCCCGCCCGCGCTCGCCGAAGCCGGCGTCGAGACCGTGGCGCTCAGCTTCATCCCCGAGGAGGGGCGCGAGCTGCCCGAGACCGAGGACGACGTGGACCCGCTGATCCACATCTACCTCGGCTACCTGCGCGACCGCTCCGACAACGTCGTCACCGCCGTGCGCAGGCTCGCCACCGCGGGCCCGACGCTCGTGCACTGCGCCGCGGGCAAGGACCGCACCGGCGTGTTCGTGGCGCTCGTGCTGGACGCCGTCGGCGTCGAGCGGGACGCGGTGGTAGCCGACTACGCCCTCTCGGCCGAGCGGATCGAGGCGTTGTTCCGGCGGTGGACGGCGGCCTCCGGCGACCCGATGCCGGACGACCTCACCCCGCACCTGCCGCGCGCCGAGGCCATGGCCGCCGTGCTCGCGCACCTGGACGCCGAGCACGGTGGGGCCGCGGGCTGGCTGCGCGCCCACGGGCTGGAGGAGGAGCACCTCGCCCGCCTGCGCGAGCGCCTCGTGGGGTGAGGCGGCGCCGCTCAGACGCCTCGACGGCCGGCGCGGATCTTCGCGGGGCCGCCGGCGGGTTCGGCCGAGCAGTACGTCAGGGTGCGGCGGCGGTGGTGGTGTGCGACTCGGGTGGATCGTCGGTGGTGGCGAGCGGGGTGGTGGCGGCGAGTCGCACGCGGTGGTTCTCGGTGGTGCGGTGAGGTGCTGCTCGGGCTGATCATGGGGGCCGGGGAGTACGTCGCGGTGGGTGCGACGACGGTCCGGTACTTCTCGAGCGCTCCGGCGGCCGGTTTCGGGTGTCCATGGTGGTGAACACAGCAATGGACACCCGATAGCGCGGATCTTCGAGCCGTACGTCTGGGGTGTGCCGGCGGCGGTGGTGTGCGACTCGGGTGGATCGTCGGTGGTGGCGAGCGGGGTGGTGGCGGCGAGTCGCACGCGGTGGTTCTCGGTGGTGCGGTGAGGTGCTGCTCGGGCTGATCTTGGGGCCGGGGAGTACGTCGCGGTGGGTGCGACGACGGTCCGGTACTTCTCGAGCGCTCCGGCGGCCGATACCGCGGAATTAGGGGAGTTCCTCTATCGCCACGGTGGTGTCGACCTTCCGGAGGGCACCCGGCTCGCCGGTGACCGCGGGCCAGCCCCGCCGCTTGGCGCTCGCGGCCACCTGGCCCGCGACGATGTCGTCGTGGCCGGACGCCGCGAGCAGGAGCCCGGACTCGTGCGCCGAGGCCGATCCCAGCTCGTCGATCACGGTGTTGGGCAGGTCGAGGAGCACCTGCAGGGCGGGGTGGTGCTCCGGGTCGACCATCCCCCAGGCACGGCCGAGTGCGGCGCTCGGCACCGCCAGCACGATGTTCTCCTCGACGGCCGCCCAGACCAGCGCCCGCATGTAGACGGGCCTGCCGACGGCGAAGGCGGCGAGGGCGGTGGCGTCGAGGACGCGCCCGCCGATCATGCGGCCATCAGACGGCGGCGGCCCGACGCACCAGGCGCAGGGTTCGTCGCGCCTCGGCGAGCTCGTCCGGAGGCGGGGGGCCGCCGTAGAGGTCGGCGAGGGCGGCCAGCGATCGGTCGCGCATCTGGCGCGCCGACACCGCCTCGGCGATGTAGGACGAGATGCTCCGCGCGGTGCCGCGCCGCACGGCGTTGCGGGCCTCGGCCACCAGTTCGGCCGGCAGGCTCACCGTCACCCGCTCAGTGCGCATGAGCCGGAGCGTACCCGGGATCGCGGGGCGCCTTCAGCCAGCGTGCCGGACGGCGCGCAGGTTACCGATCGGTATGCCAAGGTGGTGCCACCGGGCACCGGGTCGTCGGTATGCGCGCGAGGAGGCCGCGATGGACCTGACGTACACCCCTGCGGAGGAGGATTTCCGCCGGGAGCTGCGATCGTGGCTGCAGGCGAACATCCCCGATGAGTGGACGCGCCCGGGCTTCTGGGCGTCGCTCGACGCCGACGAGAGCTTCCGGCTGCGCCGCGACTGGGAGCGTGACAAGGCCGTGGCCGGGTTCGCCGGGATCTCGTGGCCCACCGAGTACGGCGGGCGGGGCGGCACGCCGGGGATGAAGGCGATCTACGACGAGGAGATGGTGCGGGCGAACGCGCCGCGCACCGCCAACGGGCTCGGGCTCACCTTCCTCGCGCCCACCGTCATGGCGATCGGCACCGACGCGCAGAAGAAGGAGATCATCGGGCCGATGCTGCGCAACGAGGTGATCTGGTGCCAGGGCTTTTCCGAGCCCGGCGCCGGGTCGGACCTCGCGGCGATCTCCACCCGCGGGGTGTGCGACGGGGACGACTTCGTGGTCAACGGCCAGAAGGTGTGGACCACCAACGCCGTGCACGGCGACAAGATCTTCACGCTGGTACGCACCGAGGCGGGGTCGCAGCGCCACCGCGGCCTGTCCATGTTGTTGATCGACATGCACCAGCCGGGGGTGGACGCCCGCCCGCTCAAGCAGATGAGCGGCGCGAGCGAGTTCGGTGAGGTGTTCTTCGACGACGCGCGGGTGCCCGCCGGCGACGTGCTCGGCGACATCGGCGAGGGGTGGCGCACCGCGATGCTGCTGCTGTCGTTCGAGCGCGGGGCGTCCGGGATCGGCCAGTACACGGAGTTCCGCCGCCAGTACGACGAGATCGCGGCCGTGGCGAAGCGGCTGGGGCGCCACCGCGACCCGGTGATCCGCGCGAAGCTCGCCCGCGTCCTCACCGAGCTCGAGTGCCTGCGGCTGCACGCCATGCACGTGCTCACGCAGGTGGAGCAGGGCCGTGACCTGGGGTTCGAGGCGTCGATGACGAAGCTGCAGTGGTCGGAGACGTTCCAGGACCTCTGGGAGGTCTTCGACGACCTCCTCGGCGAGGACGCCACCCTCGACTCGATCGACGGGCTGGACCTCAGGCCGCTGCACGCCCAGGCGATGTGGTCCCGGTCGGTCACGATCTGGGGCGGCTCGTCGCAGGTGCAGCGCAACGTCACCGCCGAGCGCGTGCTCGGCCTGCCGCGGTAGGGGAGCGGGGATGTTCTTCGCACTGACCGACGACCAGCGCGAGTTCGACGCCGCCGTGCGCGGCTACCTCGCCGAGCGGTTCGACCTGGACGCCGTGCGCGCGGTCGTCGAGGCGCCGGAGGGCGACGGCCACCCCGCCGGGCTGTGGAAGGCCGCGGGCGAGCAGGGCTGGCTCGCAGTGCTCGTGCCCGAGGACCACGACGGGCTGGGGCTCGGCCTCGTGGAGGCGCAGGTGATCGCCCGCGCGCTCGGTGCCGGGGTCGCGCCCGGACCGTGGCGGGGCACCGTGCTGGCGGCCGAGGCGGTGCGGCTGGCCGGCTCGGACGAGCAGAAGGCGGCGTGGCTGCCGCGCTTCGCCGCGGGTGACGCCGTCGGGGCGTTCACGGGGCGCGGCACGGCGCCGGGGCCGCTCCCCGCGGTCGAGTACGGGGCGGTTGCCGACGTGGTGGTGGCACCGTCGGAAACGGGGCTGGCGCTGGTGCAGGGCGCGCAGGCCACGCCGCGGGGGTCCTACGACGGCACCACCCGGCTGGCCGACCTCGACGCCGGTGCCGGTGAGGCGCTGCCCGGTGCCACCGCCGAGGTGGTGGAGGAGCTGCGGGCCCGGGCCACGGTGCTCGTGGCGGCCGACCTGGTCGGCGTCGCGCGGGAGGCGATCACGCGCACCGTCGCGTACGACCGGGAGCGCACGCAGTTCGGCGTGCCCGTGGGGTCGTTCCAGGCGATCAAGCACGCGCTCGCCGACCTGCACGTCGGCGTCACGATGGCCGAGCACGCCGCGCTGTACGCCGCGCACGCCGTGGACACCGCCCTGCCCGACGCGCCGCTCGCGGTGAGCGTGGCGAAGGCCAAGGCGAGCGACGTGGCCGTGCAGGCCACCGGCGCGATGATCCAGTACCACGGGGGCATCGGCTACACGTGGGAGCACGAGGCGCACTTCTTCTACAAGCGCGCCAAGCGGCTCGCGGGCCAGTGGGGCGACGCCGACAGCCACCGGGAGCGGATCGCGGCCTTCACCCTCCCGTGAACCGGCGGCCGGGAGCGCCGGGGGTCGGTTGCTACGGTCGGGTGAATCGCTCCCCAGCGACACCACCCGACCGACTGAAGGAGGGACGTGACCGCGCCTCCCGCCCCCCGGCCCCCGCTCCCGGTGGCCGCCTCCACGTGGAACCTCGTCAAGATCTACGGCCGCGGTGACGCCGCGGTGCGAGCCCTGGACGGCGTGAACCTGCAGGTCCCCGCGGCCCGGTTCACGGCGATCATGGGGCCGTCCGGCTCCGGCAAGTCCACGCTCATGCACCTGCTCGCCGGCCTCGACACGGCCACGTCGGGGCAGGTCATGCTCGGCGGCACCGACCTCACGGAGTGCAACGACGCCCAGCTCACCGCGCTGCGACGCGACCGCGTGGGCTACGTGTTCCAGAGCTTCAACCTGCTGCCCCAGCTGACCGCCGAGCAGAACATCGAGCTCCCCGCCCGGTTGGCCGGTCGGTCGATCGATCCGGGATGGCGAGCGATGTTAATCGATTTGCTCGGCATCGGGCAGCGGCTGCGCCACCGCCCCACCGAGCTGTCCGGCGGTCAGCAGCAGCGCGTGGCGGTGGCCCGCGCGCTGCTCGGTCGCCCGGAGGTCGTCTTCGCCGACGAACCGACCGGAAACCTCGACACCGCCAGCGGGCACGAGCTGCTCGACCTGCTGCGCGCCTCCGTGCGCAACGTCGGGCAGACCGTCGTGATGGTCACCCACGACCCGGTCGCCGCCTCCTACGCCGACGAGGTCGTCCTGCTCCGCGACGGTCAGCTCGCGGGCGTGCTGCCGAACCCGCGGCCGGACACCGTGCTCGCGGCGCTGTCGTCCCTGTCCCGGGCCGGGTCGCCGCCCCCACCTCCGCACCCGGGACCGGGCCACCCGCCCCAGGGGCCGCCCCAGGGGCAGCCGCAGGGCCGGTTCGCCGGGCCCCCGATGCGGGCGGGGACCTGACGTGGTGGCGTCCGCATCGGCCGTGCTGCTGGCCGAGACCCGCCGCAAGCCGGGCCGGGTGCTGCTCACCGGCCTCGCCGTCATCGTCGCCACCGTGTTCGCGGCCGGCACCACGCTGTTCAGCGAGACCCTGCGCGGCTACCTCACCGAGGGCGACGTCGTCACCCCGGAAGCCGCCGCGGTCGTCGTCGACGCCTCCCGGCTCGACGTGTACGACGAGGAGGCCGCCGCGGAGCTCCTCGGGGGGATCGAGGAGCTCGACGGGGTGGCCGAGGTCGTCGGCGTGTGGGGCTCGACCGCCACGATGACCGCGAACGGCACGTCCGGCGAGTGGTCCGTGGCCTCCGATCCGATGGCCGGGCCGCTGTCGCGGCTCGAGGCGCCCGAGGAGGGCAGGCTGCCCGCCGGTCCCGGCGAGGTCGCGATCACCGAGGTCACCGCGCAGCGCACCGGCCTCGCCGCGGGCGGCACCCTCACGATCCCGGAGGACGACTACGGGGAGCCCGAGCGGACGTACACCGTCACCGCGGTGGTGGACGAGCCCCCGCGACGGGCGGGGCAGAACGAGCTGTTCGCCCTGGTCGACGACGTGGTGGGCGTCAACGGGTGGCTGAAGCAGGTCGACGTCGCCGCGGCACCCGGCACCGATCCCGCCGAGCTGGCGGCCCGGGTGGGCGAGGTCGTCGACCACCCCGACGCGGTGGTCACCGGGGAGGAACAGCGCACCGAGGAGGGCGAGGAGGCCGCCGAGACCGTCACGGCCGTGCTGGTGGGCGTCGGGGTGTTCGCCGGGCTGGCCGTGGTGGCGGCCGCGGTGGTGGTGGCGTCGACGTTCCGGATCGTGCTCACCCAGCGCCGCACCCAGCTCGCGCTGCTGCGCTGCGTCGGGGCCCAGCGGGGACAGCTGATCCGCGCCGTGCTCGCCGAAGCCCTGGTGACGGGGGTGGTCGCGGGCCTGCTCGGGGAGGTGCTGGCGATGCTGGCGGGCCAGGGTCTGCTGGCCGCCATGCGGTCGAGCGGGATGACCGACGTGCCGGACCTCGTGGTCTCCTGGCCGATGCTGGCGGGGGTGTTGCTGGTGGCGGTGCTCACCACGGTGGTGGCGGCGCTCGCGCCCGCCTTCGCCGCCGCCCGGATCCCGCCCGTCGCCGCGCTCGGCACCGCGGGCGCGGGCGAGGTCGGCGCGCCGCGCCCGGTGGGCCGGCTCGTCTTCGCCGGCGTGCTGGTCGTCGTCGCCGTCGGCCTGGCCGCGGTCGGGACGTCGTCGGACGGGTCGCCGCTCGAGTCGATGCTCGCGGTCGCGGTATCGGGGATGGCGGCGTTCGCCGCGGTCATCGCCGCCGGCCCGCTGCTGGTGCGCGCGATCGGGGCCACCGTCGGGCGGCTGGTCGCCCTCGTCGCGGGCGGCCCCGGCCGGCTCGCGACGGCGAACGCCGCGCAGGTCCCGCGCCGGACCGCCGCCACGATCTCGGTGCTGTCCCTCGGCGTCGGCCTGACCTCCGCGCTCCTGGTTGCGCTGGCCACCGTCCAGGCCGGGGCCGAGCAGCAGATCGACGCGCAGTTCCCGGCCGAGGTCGTCGTCGGCGCGACGGACCCGAGCAGCGCGGAGGCGTTCGCCGAGCAGCTGTCGGCCGACGACCGGCTGGTCGTGCGGGTCGAGGGCGACAACCTGCTCGTGGACCCCGCGCCCGGGGCCGACGTCGCCGCGGTCCGCGCGGCCGTCGAGCAGGCGGCCGCCGAGAGCGAGGACCTGCTGACCGTGGGCGTCGCGGGCGAGGCGCGCGCCGAGATGGAGAACGAGCTGTCGATCGCGAGCCTGATCGGGCTCGGCCTGGTGGGGATGACGCTGCTCGTGGCTGTCGTCGGCGTCGGGGTGACCCTGATGCTGTCGGTCACCGAGCGGGTGCGCGAGACCGGCCTGCTGCGCGCCGTCGGGCTCTCCCGGCCCGGCGTGCGGATGATGGTCGCCCTCGAGGCGGGGGTGAGCGGCACCGGCGCGGCCGTGCTCGGCGTGGTGATCGGTGCGATCTACGGCCGGCTGGCGGTGTCGGCGCTCGGCCTCGACGGCGGGCCCTCGGCGCTGCCGGTGCTGCAGCTCGTCGGGCTCGTGGCAGCGGTCGTGGTGGTCGCGATGCTGGCCGCGATGATCCCGGCGGTCCGGGCGGGCCGGGTGCCGCCGATCCGGGCGCTGCAGGAGGCCTGACGCGGGCTCAGCTCGGGTCCGAGCCGCGCAGCGCGGCGAGCCAGATCGCGAGGGCGGCGAGCAGCGCGGTGGTGCCGGCCCAGGTGCCGGCACCGGCGCCGCTGACCCAGGTCCAGAGCAGGGCGAGGACCGGCGCCGGGAGCAGCAGCGGAAGGTCCGCGCTCAGCTGCCGGTGCAGGGGTGCCAGACGCTTCGCGCGTTCCAGGGTGGAGGCGTCCGGCGCGCTGGGGTTGTCGGTGCGGCGCCCGCGTGGCTCCCGGTCCCGCACCGGCCCCGAGGGGTGCAGCAGCCGCCCGTCGACCTCCACCGCCACCAGGCGGTGCCGCAGCGGATCGCCGTGCACCCGCACGGTTGCGGGTGCGCGGAGCCCGACGAGTACGGGGTCGAAGTGGACGGGGATCCACCGCCGGGGCGACGCCTCGGTCTCGAGCCAGCTGCGGGCGAGGAGCCCGGCCTGGATCCGGACCCGCCGCACCGGCACACCCCGCGCGGGGCGGGCGGCCGCGTGCCGGCGGCTCAGCAGCTGCCAGCCGGCGGTCAGAACCACGAGGACGGCGACGGTCCCGGTCAGGTAGAGGGTGTCGAGGGCGCTGTCCGCGTCGGCGAGCGCCCGCGCGCCCGGCACCAGCGGCGTGCCGGGCGCCGCCGGGTCGTAGGCCACCTCGGTGCGGGTGCCCGCAGGCGGAGCCGCGCCCGCGAGCTCGACGGGGTCGGTGCGCTCGGTGCCGCCCTGCGGCGTCCAGCGCACGTCGACCCGGTTGCCGTCGGCTGCGACGACCGTGCCGAACGTCCGGCCGGTGGCAGCGGTCAGCCGGCCGGACGCGCCCGCGAGCGCCGTGCCCGCGACGACGGCGAGCACGGCGCACACGGCGAGGACGAGCCCGGTGGTGAGCAGGCCGTACCGCAGGACGCGGGGCACGCCGACCGCCGGGGCGCGTCAGCCGACGAACCCGATGTCGGCGTACCGGACGTCGGCGAACCCGCGAGCCCCGAGGTTCGCCAGCGTGCTGCGCACGGCGAAGGCGCCGGTGGACTGGTAGAGCGGCAGCTGCGGCATCTCCTGCCAGAGCAGCTGGTCGATCTGCTGGCCGAGCTCCACCCGGCGCGCGTCGTCGAGCTCGCGGATCGCCTGGTCGTACAGGGCGTCGATCTCCGGGGTGCTGATCTTGCCGTAGTTCTGCTCCCCGCCGCTGGTGTAGATGTTGCGGGTCGAGGTGGCGGGGAACGCGGTGCCCTGCCAGCCGAACGCCACCATGTCGAAGTTGCCCGGGGTGATGTACTCGTCGAAGAAGTCGCCCGCCGCGGCCTGCACGACCTCGACGCCGATGCCCGCCGCGGCGAGCTGGTTGGTGACCAACCCGATGATCCGCTCGGTGATGGGGTTGCCCGCGTCGGTGAGGAACCGCACCGTGAGCGGCCGCCCGCCGTTGGTGCGCACCTGCCCCTCGCCGGGGGAGGTCCAGCCGAGTCCGTCGAGCGCGGCGCCCGCGGCGGCCGGGTCGAAGGCCACCACCTGCGAGTGGTCGACGTAGTCCTTGGAGCCCTGCACGTACAGGTAGTTCCCGAGCGGGGTGGTCTCCGGCACGATCTGGCCGATCAGCGCGCGGGCGATGGTCTGGCGGTCGATGCTCTGCGCCACGGCGCGGCGCAGCGCGGGGTCGGCGAGGAGCGACCCGGGGGCGCCGCCGAACGTGACGTGGTTGTAGCTGGGCTGGACGGCCTGCCGGATCTCCGTGCCCGGGATGCCCTGCGCGCGGGCGAAGAGGTTGACGTCCGAGCCGATCGCGTAGAAGTCGAGCTCGTTGTTGGCGAGCGCGTCGGCCAGCGCCCCGCGCTCGACCACCCGGTAGATGATGCGGTCCAGCTTCGCGGGCTCACCCCACCACTTCTCGTTGCGGACGACGGTGATCGTCTGCGCGGTGGTGTCGATGTTGTCCACCCGGAACGGGCCCGCCGACGTCGGCACGGCGTTGATCCAGCCGCTGTTGAACGTGGTGGGGTCCGTGGTGGTGGACACGGGGTAGATGAACTCGTACAGGCTGCGCCACTCGCCGAAGGGCTGCGCGAACGTGACCACGGCCTGCTTGTCGTCCGCCCCGCGCTCCACCGAGGCGATGTCCTCGTAGCCGGTCGTGCTGGACACCTGGAACTCGGGGTTCGTGCCGTTCAGCGCCTGCCACTGGGCCTGCAGGTCGCGCCACGTGATCGGCGTGCCGTCGTCCCACGTGGCCTCCGGCCGGAGGGTGTAGGTGACGACCTGGGGTTCGGTGGACGTCAGCTCGATCGAGGTGAAGTAGTCGGTGTTCACCTCGACGGTCGCGTTGGCGAGCACCCGGTGGCTGCTCGGCAGGAATGACGAGATGACCTCGCTGTTCACCGCGAGGGTGCCGTCGACCTGGAGGCGGTTGAGGTTGTCCGGGAGCTGGTCGAGCGGCCAGCGCAGGTCGCCTCCGTCCGGGATCTGGTCGCGGGGCACCGGGTTGACGTCGTTCTGGCCCTCCTGCTGCTGGTCGGGCGCCACCACCTGGCCGCCGCCCCCTCCGCCGGAGCCGCCTCCGCACGCGCTCAGCGCGAGCGCGATGGCCGCGACGAGCGCTGCCACCGTCACGGTCCTCGACCGGATGCGCATCGGGACGATCCTTCCTGTCACGTCAACGGGCCCTCACCGGTGCAACGTCAGAGCACGGCGTGCGGTGCGGCGAAGTGGCAGGCCACCTCGTGGTCGTGGATGTCGCGGGCCTTGCCGGGAGGCGGCTCGAGCCCGGGGTCGTCGTCTTCGCACCGCCGCCGGTCGCCCGGGCCGAGCGCGGCGTAGCGGGGGCACCGGGTGCGGAAGCGGCACCCCGACGGCGGCTCCGACGGGCTGGGGAGGTCGCCGGTGAGCAGGATCCGCTCCCGCGCGCGTTCGACGGCCGGGTCGGGCACGGGGATCGCCGAGAGCAGCGCCTGCGTGTACGGGTGCTGCGGGGCCCGGAACACCGTGCGCACGTCGCCGATCTCCACGATCCGCCCGAGGTACATGACGGCCACCCGGTCGGCGACGTGCCGCACGACCGACAGGTCGTGGGCCACGAAGAGGTAGGCGAGGCCGAGCCGCACCCGCAGCTCGTCGAGGAGGTTGATGATCCCGGCCTGGATGGAGACGTCGAGCGCCGACACCGGTTCGTCCAGGACCAGGAGCTTCGGCTCGAGCGCGAGCGCCCGTGCGATGCCGATGCGCTGGCGCTGCCCGCCGGAGAACTCCGCGGGGTAGCGGCTCGCGTGCTCCGGCGCCAGCCCGACCAGCTCCAGCAGCTCCGGGATCCGCCGGGCGATCTCCGCCCGCGGCACGCGGTGGGTGACGAGCGGCTCGGCGAGGATGTCGGTGACCGGCATCCGGGGGTCGAGCGAGGCGACCGGGTCCTGGAACACCACCTGCACGTCCCGGCGCAGCGCCGTGCGGTCCTTCGTGCCCAGCGTGCGGACGTCGCGCCCGAGCACCTCCACCGTGCCGCGTTCGGGCGCCTCGAGCCCGAGGATCTCCATCAGCGTGGTGGTCTTGCCGCAGCCCGACTCGCCGACCAGCCCGAGCGTCTCGCCCGCCCGGATGTCGAACCCGACGCCGTCGACGGCGTGCACGGTGCCGACCCGGCGGCGCAGGAGGGTGCCGGAGGTCACCGGGTAGTGCTTGATCAGGTCGTCGACCCGCAGGACGGTGACGCGCTGCTCGCGCGGCACCCCGGCCGGTCCGGCGACCGGCTCCGCCCCGTACACGTCGGCGGCGTCGCGCCGTTCGAGCTCGCCGCTGCGGTGGCAGGCGGCCCGGTGCTGCGCGGCCACCACCTCGAGGCCGGGTTCGACCTCGCGGCAGAGGTCGACGGCCAGCGGGCAGCGGGGTGCGAACGGGCAGCCGGGCGGCATGTCGGTGAGCGCGGGCGGCTGCCCGGTGATCGGGACGAGCGGCCGTCGCTCGTCCGCGTCGAGCCGGGGGAGCGAGCCGAGCAGGCCGAGGGTGTAGGGCATTCGCGGGCGCCCGAACAGCTCGTCGACGGGTGCGGTCTCCACCGCCCGGCCCGCGTACATGACCATCACGCGGTCGGCGGTGCCCGCGACCACCCCGAGGTCGTGGGTGATCAGCATGATCGCCGCGCCGGTGACGGCCCGCGCGGTCTTCAGCACCTCGAGCACCTGGGCCTGCACGGTGACGTCGAGCGCGGTGGTCGGCTCGTCGGCGATGATCAGGTCGGGGTCGTTGGCGATCGCCATGGCGATGACGGCCCGCTGGCGCATGCCCCCCGAGAACTCGTGGGGGAACGCGCGGGACCGCGCGCTCGCGCCCGGGATGCCGACGAGGTCGAGCAGTTCCACCGCACGTGCCCGCGCGGCGGACGCCGACAGGTCGCGCCGGTGGATGCGCAGGGCCTCAGCGATCTGGTCGCCGACCGTGTACACGGGCGTGAGCGCGGACAGGGGGTCCTGGAAGACCATCGCGATCCGGCGCCCGCGGATCCGGGACAGCTCGGTGTCCGGCTTGCCGAGCAGCTCGGTGCCCCGGAACCGCACGGATCCGGTGATCCGCGCCTGGCCGGGCAGGAGCCCCATGACGGCCATCGCCGACACCGACTTCCCGGACCCGGACTCCCCGACGATCCCGAGCACCTCTCCGGGGGCGATGTCGAGGTCCAGACCGCGGACGGCCTCGACCCGGCCGGCCTCGCCGGGGAACGACACCGCGAGGTCCCGCACGGCGAGGACCGGCTCGTCCGCCGCGGCCGGCTCGTCGAACAGGGGCTCCGCGAGACTCATCGGGCTCCTCCCGTGCCGCGCTGGGAGCCGGAGTCGAGTGCGTCGCGCAGGCCGTCGCCGACGAGGTTCACCGACAGCACCGCCAGCACCAGGAAGCCCGCCGAGAAGCCGAAGAGCCACGGGTACGTCAGGGCGGAGTCGGTGCCCGCGGCGATCAGCGAGCCCAGCGAGACGTCGGGCGGCTGCACCCCGAACCCGAAGAACGACAGGCCGGTCTCGGCGAGGATCGCGGAGCCGACCGTGATGGTGGCGTCGATGATCAGCAGCGACGACATGTTCGGCACGATGTGCCTGAAGATGATCTTCCACGGGGGCACGCCCATGAATCGCGCCGCCTTCACGAACTCCCGCTCGCGCAGCGAGAGCGTCATGCCGCGCACGATGCGGGCCGTGATCATCCAGCCGAACGCGGCGAGCAGCACGACGAAGACCAGCCACGTCCGGCCGCGGAACCCGGGGGAGAGGATGGCGATGATCAGGAACGAGGGCAGCACGAGGAGCAGGTCCACGAGCCACATCAGCGCCCGGTCGACCCATCCGCCGAAGTAGCCGGCCGCCGCGCCCACGACCGCCGCGAGGCCGGTCGAGATGAAGCCGACCAGCAGCCCGATGACCAGCGACTTCTGCAGCCCGCGCATCGTCTGCGCGAAGACGTCGGCGCCCACCTGGGTGGTGCCGAACCAGTGGTCGGCCGACGGAGCGGTGAGGAACGCGCTGTAGTCCAGCTCGTCGTAGCCCCAGCGGTTCACCAGCGGCCCGAGGTAGGCGAGCGCGAACAGCAGCACGATCACCGTGAGCCCGAGCAGCGCCCGCCAGTTGCGCAGGAACCGGCGGGCCACGAGGCGGCCCCGGGAGGTGCCCACAGCAGCGACCGGCTGCCCGACGGGTGCGGCCCCCGTGGCGCCGGAGCTCTCGACCGATGCGGACATGCCGCTCACCTGATCCGGATGCGCGGGTCGAGCGCGGCGTACAGGACGTCGGACAGCCAGCCCGAGATCAGCACCAGCACCGCGATGAAGAGCGTGACGATCGCGACGATGTTCGTGTCCTGCTGCTGCACGCCGTAGACCAGCCAGTCACCCATCCCGAACCAGCCGAAGATGCGCTCGGTGAAGACCCCGCCGGTGACGAGGAGCCCGAACCCGAACGCGAAGAGCGTGGCCATCGGGATGAGGGCGGTCCGCAGACCGTGGGTGAACAGCGCCCGGCGCCGGGTGAGGCCCTTGGCCTGCGCCGTGCGCAGGAAGTCGCTGCCGAGCACGTCGAGCATCGCGCTGCGCTGGTAGCGGCTGTAGTAGGCGATCTGGCCCAGCGCGATGGCGAGGGTGGGCAGCACGAGGTGCTGCAGCCGGTCCAGCAGCTCGGCCAGGGCGCTGCCCTGGAAGCTCGGTGTGACCTCGCCCTGGAAGTAGAGGATCGTCGTGCCCGCCGCCTCGTTGAGCTGCAGGCCGCCGAACTTGAGCAGCTGGGCCAGCACGAACACCGGCATCGAGAGCACGAGGAACGACAGGAACGTGGCGACGTGGTCGCTGAACCGGTACTGCCGCACCGCGCTCGCCACCCCGACGACCACCCCGGCCGCCACGCCGAGCACCGTGCCGACGAGGAACAGCCGCAGGCTCACCCCGATGCGGCTGAAGAGCTGGTCCGAGATCGGAACCCCGGTCACCGTCGTGCCGAAATCGCCCCGCACGACGTCGCCGAGCCAGCCGGCGAACCGCTCTGGCACGGGCTCGTCGAGCCGCAGCTCCGCCCGCTTGGCCTCGATCACCGCAGCCGGTGGGGGCGGCGTGCGCTCGGCGAAGTTCGCCAGCGGGTCGAACGTCAGCGCAGCGAGGGAGTACGCGAGGAACGTCGCGATCAGGCAGAGAGCGACGTAGTTCACGAGGCGCCGCGCCAGGAACCGGACCATGCGTCTCCTTGCCTACGCCGGGCGGGTCTGTCGGGCGTCCATCCTCGCGCGCCGGGATGTTGGCGGGAACGTAGGGACGCCCCCTGTGTGCTCGCCGTGAAGCGGGCGCGGAGATCGGCGCGAACCCGGTCCCCGGGAAGGATCTCTCCTCACACGCTGTCACCCGGTCGTGGCAATCCGCGCCTGCGGATGGCACCGTGACCCGCATGCCGGCCCCGCGAGCTCCCGCCGTGAACGCCACCGCCGCCGCGCTGCTCGGCCTGTTGCACGAGGGGCCGATGTCCGGGGGCCAGCTGGTGGCCACCGCGGCGGAGCGGTTCGGTGCCTTCTTCTCCGTCACGCGCAGCCAGGTCTACCGCGAGCTCCCCGTCCTGGCCGCGGCCGGGCTGCTCGAGCGCGGGGAGCAGGGGGCGCGGGCGTCGCAGAAGTACGTGATCACGCCGCAGGGCAAGCGGGCGTTCCGCGCGTGGGTGGCCGCCGGCCGCGGTGTCGACAGCCTGCGCAGCCCGCTCGTGCTGCGCCTGCTGCACGCGCGGACGCTCACCGCGCGGCAGCGGGCGGAGCTGGTGCGCACCAGCCGGGAGGCGTACACGGAGCGGCTCGCGGCGGCCCGCGCCGAGGCGCGCCGCGAGCGCGACCCGTACCGCAAGGCGGCGGCCGACTTCGCGGTGGCCCACATCCGCGCGGTGCTGAAGCTCCTCGACGCCATACCCGAGTAGCCGTCGCGGCCGGGGCGTAACCTGGAGCGTTGTGAACCCCGACGCCGCGGCCGATCTGAAGGACCTGTCCGCCACGCTGGAGAACATCGAGGCGGTCATCGACCTGCCCGCGCTGCGCGCCGAGATCGCCGACCTCTCCGACCAGGCGGGCCAGCCCGACCTGTGGGACGACACCGAGGCGGCACAGCGGGTCACCAGCCGGCTCGCCCACGCCCAGGGCGACCTGCGCAGGCTCGAGGACCTGCGCCGCAGGCTCGAGGACCTGCCGGTCCTCTACGAGCTGGCGGAGGAGGAGAGCGACCAGTCCGCCATCGCCGACGCCGACGCCGAGCGCGCCAAGCTCCGCGACGAGATCTCCTCGCTCGAGGTGCGCACGCTGCTCTCGGGCGAGTACGACCCGCGCGAGGCGCTCGTCACCATCCGCTCGGAGGCGGGCGGGGTCGACGCCGCCGACTTCGCCGAGATGCTCATGCGGATGTACCTGCGCTGGGCCGAGCGCCACGACTACCCCGTCGACGTCCTCGACACCTCCTACGCGGAGGAGGCGGGCATCAAGTCCGCCACCTTCCAGGTCCACGCCCCGTTCGCCTACGGCACCCTCTCGGTCGAGCAGGGCACCCACCGGCTCGTGCGCATCTCGCCGTTCGACAACCAGGGGCGGCGGCAGACGTCGTTCGCGGGCGTCGAGGTCCTGCCGGTCACCGAGACCACCGACCACGTCGACATCCCGGAGAACGAGATCCGCATCGACGTGTTCCGCTCGTCCGGCCCCGGCGGGCAGAGCGTCAACACCACCGACTCGGCCGTCCGCATCACGCACCTGCCCACCGGCATCGTGGTGTCCTGCCAGAACGAGAAGTCGCAGATCCAGAACCGCGCGGCCGCCATGCGCGTGCTGCAGTCGCGCCTGCTGGAGCGGCGCCGCCAGGAGGAGAAGGCGGCGATGAACGCGCTCAAGGACGGCGGCTCCTCGTGGGGCAACCAGATGCGCTCCTACGTGCTGCACCCCTACCAGATGGTCAAGGACCTGCGCACCGAGTACGAGGTCGGCAACCCCTCCGCCGTGCTCGACGGCGAGATCGACGGCTTCATCGAGGCGGGCATCCGCTGGCGGCGCAGCCAGGCCACCGCAGACGCATAACTCGTCGCCGCCACCAGCGCTTCGGCGGGTCGGTTCCCGGGGTGGTACCGACCGACGAGTAGCCTTCCGCGTCGTGATCCGCCTGGAACGCGTCACCAAGCTGTACAAGACCTCGACGCGCCCGGCACTCGACCGGGTGTCGATGCAGGTCGAGAAAGGCGAGTTCGTCTTCCTCATCGGGCCGTCGGGATCGGGCAAGTCGACGTTCCTGCGGCTGCTGCTGCGCGAGGACGTGCCCACCAAGGGCAACATCTTCGTCTCCGACATGAACGTCGCGAAGCTGCCGCGGCGGCGCGTGCCCAAGCTGCGCCAGCGCATCGGGTGCGTGTTCCAGGACTTCCGGCTGCTGACGAACAAGACGGTCGGCGAGAACGTGGCCTTCGCCCTCGAGGTGATCGGCAAGTCGCGCAACACCGTCAGCAAGGTCGTGCCCGAGGTGCTCGACCTCGTGGGCCTCACCGGCAAGGCCGACCGCATGCCGCACGAGCTCTCCGGCGGTGAGCAGCAACGCGTCGCGATCGCGCGGGCCTTCGTCAACCGGCCCCAGGTGCTGCTTGCCGACGAGCCCACCGGGAACCTCGACCCCGACACCAGCCAGGACATCATGCTGCTGCTGGAGCGGATCAACCGCACCGGCACCACCGTGCTCATGGCCACCCACGACCACTCGATCGTCGACTCGATGCGCCGCCGCGTCGTCGAGCTCGACCTCGGCACCGTCGTGCGCGACGACGTGCGCGGCGTCTACGGCGTGGGGCGGTAGCGCATGCGCGCCGATTTCGTCACCCGCGAGGTCTTCACCGGCCTGCGCCGCAACGTCACCATGACGATCGCGATGGTGCTCACCACCGCGATCTCCCTCGGACTGGTCGGCACCGGCCTCCTCGCGGTGCGCACGATCGACCGCACCGAGCAGCTCTACAGCGACCGGTTCGAGGTGCAGGTCACCCTCACCGCCGACGTCTCCGCCACCGACCTCGACTGCAGCCAGCCGATCTGCACCGACCTGCGCGACACGCTCGAACGGTCGCCGCTCGTCGAGTCCGTGCGGTTCCAGAGCCAGCAGGAGGCCTACGAGCACTTCCAGGAGCTCTTCGCCGGTCAGGCGCTCGCCGAGGTCGCCCGGCCGCAGTCGCTGCCGGCCACGCTGCGCGTGCGGCTCGCCGACCAGCAGGGCGGCGCGGACGCCGTGCGCCAGGCCGTGGACGGCCAGGTGGGCGTGCGCAACGTGATCGACCAGCGGGAAGTGGTCGCCAAGCTGTTCGACATGATCGGCAGCTTCCGCGACGTCACGTTCGCGCTCGCGATCGTGCAGGCGATCGCCGCGCTGTTGCTGATCTCCAACACGGTGCAGATCTCGGCGTACACCCGGCGCACCGAGGTGGGCGTCATGCGCCTCGTCGGGGCCACCCGCTGGTACACGCAGCTGCCGTTCCTCATCGAGGCGGTGGTCACCGGCGTGATCGGCGCCCTGATCGCCGTGGGCGGGCTGGTGGCCGGGAAGTTCCTGTTCATCGACGACCTGCTCTCCGGCATCGTCGCCAATGGCGTGGTGCCGCCGGTGGAGCTCGCCGACATCGGCTGGGTCGCCCCGATCCTCATCATGATCGGCGGCGGGATCGCGGCCGTCACCGGCTACGTGACGCTGCGGATGTACGTGCGGCTGTAGCCCTGCGCTGTAACCCCGAGCCCTCGATCCACCCTCCCGCGTAGGCTGGACCGGTGAAGGAGAAGGGGCGCAAGGTGATCGCGCAGAACCGGCGGGCGCGGCACGACTACACCATCCTCGACACCTACGAGGCCGGCGTGGCGCTGATGGGCACCGAGGTGAAGAGCCTGCGGCTGGGCCGCGCCTCCCTCGTCGACTCCTTCGCCACGATCGACGACGGCGAGGTGTACCTGCGCGGCCTGCACATCCCCGAGTACACGCAGGGCAGCTGGACCAACCACGAACCGCGGCGCACCCGCAAGCTGCTGCTGCACCGCAGCGAGATCGAGCGGCTGATCGGCAAGATCCGCGAGGGCGGGCTCACGCTCGTGCCGATGTCGCTGTACTTCAGCGACGGCAAGGTCAAGCTGGAACTGGCCCTCGCGCGCGGCAAGCGGGCCTACGACAAGCGGGCCGACCTCGCCAAGCGCGACGCCGACCGCGAGATCCAGCGCGCGTACGGCCGGGCGGCCAAGGGCCGGGCGCGGGAGATGCGGTGACGGTTCCGGCGCCACCGGAGTCCGACGACGACGTCCCGCGGTTCCTCGCCGACCTCGGCCTGCCCGGGATCGTCGACCTCCACGTGCACTTCCTGCCCGAACGCGTGCTGCGGAAGGTCTGGGCGTACTTCGACCAGGCGCAGACCCACTACGGCCGCGCCTGGCCCATCCAGTACCGCACCCCCGAACCGGACCGCGTCGCCACGCTGCGCAAGCTCGGCGTGCAGACGTTCGCGCCGCTCGTCTACCCGCACAAGCCGGGCATGGCGCGCTGGCTCACCGAGTGGGTCACCGGGTTCGCCGCGGACACCCCCGACGCGGTGCCCACCGCCACCTTCTACCCCGAGCCCGACGTCGCCGACTACCTCGGTGCCGCGGTCGAGGCCGGCGCCCGGGTCGTGAAGGTGCACGTCCAGGTGGGGGCGTTCGACCCGCGCGACCCGGTGCTCCGCCCCGCCTGGGGCCTGCTCGCCGACGCCGGCGTCCCCGTCGTCGTGCACTGCGGCAACGGCCCGATCCCGGGCGAGCACACCGGCCTCGACGTCTTCGGGGCCGTGCTCACCGAGCACCCCCGTCTGCGGGCCGTGCTCGCGCACGCCGGGATGCCCGACTTCGCCGCGGCGCTCGACCTCGTGCGCCGCCACGAGGCCGTGCACATCGACACCACGATGGTCGGCACCGCGTTCAGCAACCGGTTCGCGCCCCTGCCGCCCGACTGGCCCGCGCAGTTGGCGGACGTCGCCGACCGGGTGGTGTTCGGCTCCGACTTCCCCAACATCCCCTACCCCTACGCGGAGCAGGTGCGCGCGGTCGCCGAGTGGGCCGCGGCCGACCCCCGCCTGGGCGAACCCTTCCTCCGGTCCGTCCTCCACGTCGCGCCCAGCCGTCTCCTGGGGCTCTGACCAGCACGATTGCCGTCGCCTGACATCGGGTACCCGCCCGCATGGGCTCGGTGCTGAGTGCTGTGGTCGTGCTGGTCGTGCTGGTCGTGCTGGCGGCCGTCGCTGCGGTCGCGATCCTCACCCTCCGCATCCGCAGACGCACCCACGACGAACCGGCCGCCGGACCCACCGCCCCCGACCTCGGCATCGGCGGTGGTTGGCACGGGCCGAGCGCCAGCGGCGGGTTCCCCGCCACCGACCCCGCCCGCAGGCGGCGACGCGGGTGACAGAACCGGGATGAACCGCAGCCCGCCGGGCGTTACACTCGACGGACGCCCGGACCACCGGGCCCAGAAGGGGGTGAACGGTTTCGACTCCGGATGCGGATCGAGGGGAAGCGTGCCGAGGAAGGCGACGATGATCTCGTTAACCATACGTCGCAAAAAAATAAGTGCCACCAATACGGTGCACGCCCCGGTCAAGGCCAAGCAGAGCGACTTCGCTCTCGCCGCCTGATCCAGTAAGGGGCTGTCGGCCCGGGTGCGTTCCCGACCCGGATCCCGGCATCAGCTAGGGGACTCACCCGTTCACCCGGTCGCGGGGCGGACGGGGACACCAAACAGCGACTGGGATCGTCACACCGGCTCGTCCGCATGACCGGTGGATCCGAGTAGAGGCAGAGCGGACTGCGCACGGAGAAGCCCTCGTGAAGCGACGGAGGACCCGGGTTCGATTCCCGGCACCTCCACGACACGGCGGGGCGTGCTCACAGAGCACGCCCCGCCGTTCTTTTGTGTCCGGGGCAGAAGGCCGACGGACCCCGGGTGGGTTCCGCGGAACCCGCCGGGGCGGCCCCGCGCCGGCCGGCCCCCGGCAGCGCCGCGCCTCGCACCGGACTGCCCGGCCGTCGAGGGCTGACGGGATCCCGGGTTCCGCGGAACACGCCCCAGCGACCTGTGTCGGCCGGGGCCTCCTGGTGGCGCCGCGCATCGTGCGGGGCCGCCCCTCGCAGGTCAAGGGCGCTCCGGCGTCGCTGCGCGATCGCTTCGCGCTCCTTGACCTGCGAGCCTCTGCGGCCCCTACGGCAGGCTTCGCGGGCAGGCCAGGGGCCTGCCCCGTTGGCGCGCGGCGCCACCACCAGGAGGCAGCCTCCCCGGGAGACCTTGGTTCCGCGGCGATCAGGGCCACACGGCGGATCTCACGGCGATCAAGGGCAAATGGTCGCTCCCAGAGATCATCTAGCGACCATTTCCCCTTGATCGACGACCCCGGTCCCGCCAATTTGGCCCATGATCGGAGAGTTGGCGCATTCCCGTGTCGAAAACGCCCGGGAATGCGCCAAACCTGTGATCATGCCCGCGACACCCGCCGGAGGTGGCGCCGCGCGCCCACCGGGCAGGCCCCGGCCTGCCCACGTGTATGCCCCGCACGATGCGCGGCGCCACCGGAGGACCCAGGCCTACGGGGAAGTGGCAGGCTCGCCGGCCGCATGGTCATCGGGCCTCGACCGGCTTACCGGTCGAGGCCCGATGCCTGTCGGTGGGCGGGGTCTCACCCCCTCAGGAGACAGCGCCAACCAGCAGGTTTCCGGAGTCCGGTGTGTGCGGCCGTGACATGACGGCTGCTCCCACCCGGCACAGCGCAACGCATGGGTCGCGGACGCCCGGGGTCTGGGGGCACTGCGGTCCGACGGTAGGCGTCGGCTCGTGGAGCGTACAGCGCTGAACGGCGGCAGCGGGAGCGCCCGAATGCCCACCTCACGCGCATGATTCCGCGGTGCGGGTGCACGGGGAGCCTCTCCTGGGGGTAACGTTGGCGCGCTGGCCCGGTGTTCGATCTGGTCCTCGTCGCGCGCGGGTTGTTGGCCATGCACGACGGGACGTCATGTGATGATCGGCCGGTGGCACAGGGTGCTGGTGAGGTGGGCGTCGGGTGCCTGAGCTTGGCGTTGTGACCCGGATCCTCCTAGGCGTCGCCCGGGACAGCTCGGGAGACCGTGCACTGGCGGGAACCATCTGCCGGGCGTGCATCGCCGGGCTGGACGTCGATGGCGCGTCGATCTCGGTGCTGACCGCCACAGATGCCCGCGAGACGCTGTCAGCCACGGATCCGACTGCCGACATGCTGGAAGAGCTGCAGTTCACGTTGAACGAGGGGCCATGTGTGGAGGCCGCGAGGACCGGTCACCCTGTACTCGTGCCGGATGTGCAGGACACGACGGCCACGGCACGCTGGCCTGTGTTCGCGGAGGCCGTCGGCGAGCGGACAGCGGTCCGCGCTCTGTTCGCCCTGCCGCTGCAGTGGGGCGCGATCAACCTCGGCGTGCTGGACCTGTACCGCCGTCGGCCGGGCAACCTGGCCGACGAGCAGCGCCGCGACGCCATCAGCGCCGCCGATCTCGCAGCGCTGATGCTGCTGGCGCAGCGCACCGACCCCGGCGGGGAGGACGGCTGGCTGGACAGCACCACCGTGAGCAGGGCGGAAGTCCACCAGGCCACCGGCATGGTGCTGGTCCAGCTCGGGGTGAGTGCGCCGGAGGCGTTGGCCCGGTTGCGGGCCTACGCCTTCGCCCACGGGCGGTTGTTGATCGACGTCGCCCGCGACGTCGTGGCTCGGCGGATCAGCTTCGTCGAGGATGCAGAAGAGCGATGAGTTCTGGTGAGGGGTGTGCGCCATGAGGCGATCGCCGGTCGAGCGCGAACGGTCGGTCAGCGAGGCGTTCGTCGCGCTCGCGGACACCATGGTCGCTGACTACGACGCCATCGACCTGCTCGATCGCCTGATCGGCTTCTGCGTCGAGCTGCTGCCCGCCGAGGCCGCCGGCATCATGCTCGGTGACGCGCGGCGGGAGCTGCGCGTCGTCGCCGCGACCAACGAGGCCGCGGAGCTGATGGAGCTCCTGCAGCTGCAGAACGACGAGGGGCCCTGCCTGGACTGCTACCAGACCGGCGCGCCGGTCAGCATCGCAGACCTGGGAGAGGCCGCAGGGCGATGGCCGAAGTTCGTGACCGCGGTAGCCGAACGCAGCCAGTTCCGCGCGGTGCACGCCCTGCCGCTGCGGCTGCGGGGGCAGGCGATCGGGGCGTTGAACCTCTTCGACAGCGAACCGGGCTCGCTGCCCGCGGCCGACCTCGCCCTCGGTCAGGCGCTGGCCGACGTGGCCACAATCGGCATCCTCCAGGAACGGGCGATCCGGCGTGCGGAGGTCCTCAACGAGCAGCTGCAGATCGCCTTGACCAGCAGGATCACGATCGAGCAGGCGAAGGGCGTGCTCAGCCAGCAATTCGGCGAGAACGTCGAGGACGCGTTCGAGCGGCTCCGCCACTACGCGCGCAGCCGGAACGAGAAGCTGGCCGCCGTCGCAGGCCAGGTCGTGCGTCGCGAGCTCGATCTCGCCGTCTTCACCGCACCCCCGGCCTCGCGGCGACGGACGTAGGCGCTCAGCTCGGTTCGCCCGACAGGTCGATCGTTCCGTCGATCACGCCGCGGGCCGTCTCCACCGGGTGCCGGCCGTGCAGGCGCGCGTATTCGGCCAGAGCGGCCGCGGCGTCGGCGATCGGAATCTGCAGGCGCTCGGCGAGGATCCCTTCGGCCTGCGCGATGTCGATCGACGCGGCGGCGGACGAGTGAAGCCGCTCGACGCGCATCAGATCCCGCTCCGCCATCCGCAAGCCCGAGATCGTGGTGTCGATCCGCACGAGTGCAGCGCGCAGGCGTCGCGCCGGTTCGGTGGTGCCGTCGATGTCCTGGAGCACGACCTGCAACTGGAGACCCGCCGCGAACAGGTCGCTGATCAGGCTCTCGAGCGTGGTCGCGAGCCGGGTGCCCGGGACAGCAGAGACCTGCCCATCGCCACCCGGCCGATGGGTCGGACCGGGTCCAGCGGGCGGACCTCCCGGCATGGCGCCCCCGTCGTCGATCGCTGCGCGCGTGCCTCATCGCGCCTCGGGCGCCGGGGTCCAGAGCGACCGCCGCCGCGGCTGGTGCCGCGGCGGAACAGGCCGTCCCATCATCCTCGCCCGGGCCGCCCCCGGACAACCGGCCTCGCCGGGCGCGCGAAGATCCAGCTGACGACCAGGAGCGCGGCCGGCCCGGTGAGAACGGCGCCGGCCCAGGCCTCCCCACAGCCCCACCATCCGGACGGGTGACCGCGGGACTCCTCGCGCCGGGGTCACGCGCCGGCCGCCACCACCCGTTCGAGCCGGCCGAGCGCGTCGTCCAGCCAGCGCCGCACGTCCTCGGCGGCCGCCCCGCCCTTCGTCTCGGGCTGTTCGCCCAGGAACGACAGGTGCAGCAGCACCGTCGAACGCTCGCCGTCGGCGTGCTCCACCTGCAGCCAGCCCGCGTAGGCGGGGGCGTGCGACCACTCCACCCGCAATTGTTCGGGGCGCACCCGGACGTTGCCCTCGGCGTCGACGCCCCGTTCGGGCACGTCGGCGTGCACCTCCCCGTCGCCCGTGGGGCGCACGTCGACCGGATCGGGCATCCACTCCGGGAGCCGGTCCATGTCGGACACCACCGCGAACACCTGCTCCGCTGCCGCCGGCATGCTGCGCTCGGCCTCGAACTCCGCCATGTCCGTGAGTACCCGGGGCGGTCGCCGGGACACCCGTCCCCCGGGCCGGCGTAGGGTTGGCGGACGTGGTCGAGGTCGGCGGGAACGGGCCCGACCGGCAGGCGGCGGAGCGGATGCCCCGGGAGATCTGGGTCCTCGTCGGCACCTCGTTCCTGATCGCCATCGGCTACGGGATCGTCGCGCCCGCGCTGCCGGTGTTCGTCAGGTCGTTCGAGGTCGGCATCACGGCGGCCTCCCTCGTCATCAGCGTGTTCGCGCTGGTCCGGCTGCTCTTCGCGCCGCTGAGCGGGACCATCGTGGGCCGGCTCGGTGAGGTGCCGACGTTCACGATCGGACTCGGGATCGTCGCTCTCAGCACCGGGGCGTGCGCGTTCGCGGCGACCTACTGGCAGCTGCTGGCGCTGCGCGGGCTCGGTGGGATCGGCTCCACGATGTTCACGGTGTCGGCGCTGTCGCTGCTCATCCGCCTCGCGCCGGTGCACATGCGGGGGCGGGCCTCCGGGATGTGGGCCACCGGGTTCCTGCTCGGCAACGTGATCGGGCCGCTCGTCGGGGGCGGCCTCGTGGTCGTGAGCCTCCGCACTCCGTTCCTCGTGTACGCGGCGGTGCTCGTGCTGGTCGTGTGCGTCGCGCTGCTGATGCTGCGCGGGAGCCGGCCGGGCAACGCCCCGGACGCCGTGGTGGAGCCGCCTGCGCGGTTCCGGGCCGCGCTGGCGCACCCGGCCTACCGCGCGGCCCTCGCGGCGAGCTTCGCGAACGGGTGGGTCGTGTTCGGCGTCCGCGTCGCGCTGGTGCCGCTGTTCGTGGTGGAGGCGATGGGGCGCTCGGAGGCGTGGAGCGGCATCGCCCTCGCCGTGTTCGCCGCCGGCAACGCGGCCACGCTCGTGATCGCCGGCCGGTGGGCCGACCGGCGCGGCCGCCGCCCACCGGTGCTGGCAGGCCTCGCCGTCACGGCGGTCGCCACCGCCGTGCTCGGCTTCCTCGTCGACCCGGTCCCGTTCCTGGTCGCCAGCCTGCTCGCCGGGATGGGCAGCGGCCTGGTGAACCCACCGATCAACGCGGCCGTCGCGGACGTCATCGGCTCCCGCGGGCGCGGCGGCACGGTGCTCGCCGGCTTCCAGATGGTGGCCGACCTCGGTGCGATCGTCGGCCCGGTGGCCGCCGGAGCACTGGCCGAGGTCGCAGGCTACGGCGCGGCGTTCGCGCTTTCCGGTGCCGCCGCGGTCGTCGCGCTCTGCTTCTGGCTGCGCGCCCCCGAGACCCTGCCCGCGGCGTCGGCCCGCGCTACCCCGTGACCCCCACCCCGATCAGCATGCCCACCAGGTAGGTCGCACCCGCCGCGATCGCCCCGAAGCCCAGCTGGCGCACGCCGCTGAGCAGCCACGTGCGCGTGGTGAAACGGGACGTCAGCGCGCCGAGCGCGAACAGGCCGACGGCCCCGACTGCGAGCGCGAGGGGCAGCGACGACGAGCCGAGCAGGAACGAGAC
The DNA here is from genome assembly GCF_042657305.1 of Pseudonocardia zijingensis. Classification (NCBI taxonomy): domain Bacteria; kingdom Bacillati; phylum Actinomycetota; class Actinomycetes; order Pseudonocardiales; family Pseudonocardiaceae; genus Pseudonocardia; species Pseudonocardia zijingensis. The sequence continues at coordinate 61,117 of NZ_JBHSKO010000014.1, forward strand.
CAGCGGGATCAGCCCGCCCACGGCGAAGCACAGGAACGACGAGATCGCGGCGACCCACGGCGAGGGCTGGTCGTCCACGTCGACCCCGAGTTCCTGCGCGACGTGCACCTTGAGCGCCAGCTCCGGGTTGGCGTGCACCTCGCGCGCCATCGCCTCCGCCGTCGCAGGGGTGAGGCCCATCTCCTCGTACATCCGCGCGAGCTCGGCCTGCTCGGCCTGCGGGTGGATCCGGATCTCCTCCCGCTCCACCGCCACCTCGTTCGCGACCGCGTCGTTCTGGGTGTCGACCGACGCGAACTCGCCCAGCGCCATCGAGAACGCGCCCGCGACGAGGCCGGCCATGCCGGTCAGGATGATCGTCTGCCGGTCGCCGCCGCCACCACCGACGCCCGCGACGAGCGCGATGTTCGTCACCAGCCCGTCCATCGCCCCGAACACGGCGGCCCGCAGCCAGCCCCCGGAGACGTCGGCGTGGTGGTGATCGTGCCCCGAGGGGGCGTCAGGATCGGGGACGTCGGTCACGACGTGATCCTAAGTTCCGCCCCGGGGTGGTTCAGGAAAGCCACATTCAGGGCCTGTAGAGCCCTGAATGTGGCTTTCCTGAACTTCGGGGCGCCCGGCGTCGCCACTCTGGGCACATGGGCCGCCACCCTCCGCATCGACGCTTCTCGCTAATCTGCACGCGTGAGCCGCGTCCGCATCCCCGATCTCATCGGGACGTCGGCCCGGCTCGGTCTCGCCGGGGTCTGGCTGGTGTCCGGCCTGCTCAAGGCCGTCGACCCGGACCAGACCTACGTCGCCGTGCGGGCCTACGACGTGTTGCCCGACGCGGGCGTCGAGGTGGTGGCCGCGCTGCTGCCGTGGGTCGAGCTGGCTCTGGGCGTGCTGCTGCTGGTCGGCATCGGCACGCGCCTGGTCGCCGCGCTCTCGGCTGCTCTGCTGGTGGTGTTCATCGCCGGTGTCGCGCAGGCGTGGGCCCGCGGCCTGTCGATCGACTGCGGGTGCTTCGGCGGCGGTGGTGCGGTGGAGCCGGGCGAGACGACCTACGTGCAGGAGCTGGTGCGCGACGCGGGCTTCCTGCTGATGGCGGGTTGGTTGGTCGTCCGCCCGCGCACGGCGCTGGCACTCGACGAGCGGCTCGGAACCGGGAGGATCGGCTGAGATGAGTGGAGCTTCGCGCAGCGAGAAGCGGCGCAAGCAGGAGGCGGCGGAGCAGCGCCTGGCCGCCGCGGGGATCCAGGTGCCGCAGAAGCGCAACCGGACGCCCACGATCGTGGTCACCGTGGTGCTCGTCCTCGCTGTGGTCATCGGGGCCGCGGTGTTGCTGGCCCGCGGCCTCGGCGGCTCCGTGGAGCCCACCTGGACCGCGTCGGCGGAGGGTGCGGTCGTCACGGCCGGCACCGGCCCCGTGGTGATCGACGTCTACGAGGACTACCTCTGCCCGAGCTGCGAGCGGTTCGAGGAGCGCTACGGCGACGAGATCACCACGGCGCTCAACGAGGGCCGGATCACCGTCCGCTTCCACACCATCGCGATCCTCGACACGCTGAGCAACCCCGAGGGCTACTCCACTCGTGCGGCCAACGCCGCGCTCTGCGCCGTGCCGGCCGGGATCTTCCCGAAGTACCACAAGAAGCTCTTCGACGAGCAGCCCGCCGAGGGCAGCGCCGGGCTGAGCGACGAGGAACTGATCGCGTTCGGCACCGAGCTCGGTGCCCAGGGCGACTTCGCCGCGTGCGTGCAGGGCGGTACGAACACCGACGCCGTCGCGGCCGAGACCGACAAGGCCACCTCCGACCCCGCGCTGCAGACCAACGGCCGCTTCGGCACCCCGACCGTCGCCATCGACGGGAAGAAGATCGACCTCAACGACACGAGCTGGCTGCAGAACGCGATCGGCTGAGTGCTCTGCCGGGTCGGCGCCGCCGCACGGTTGTGCCGACCCGGTGCACGGGGCCCGCGGGGCATCGTGTAACTTCGTCGGGGCAAGGGGCTGTGGCGCAGCTGGTAGCGCACTTGACTGGCAGTCAAGGGGTCAGGGGTTCGAATCCCCTCAGCTCCACTCTTGCACCCGGAGCCCCGCCACCTGAGTCCGCACAGGTCAGGCGGGGTTTTCTGTGGCCTGTGTCGATCTTGTAGTCATGTGCGGCGGTGGCGTCTGCGCGGTCGTCTCCTCGTCACGCGCCGGCTCGCCCACGTCGGCCACCTCACGGTTGGGGGCAGGTCGTGGACCGTTCCGGCGCGCCGGGGCAGCAGCCCGGGAAGCAAACCATCGAGGCCCCGACACGCCGCGCTCGGCGAGCTGGGCAGCGACGAGTTCGGGGACGGTTCGCGCCGTCGCCCGACTTGAGCGGTCGCTCAAACCTGCTCTAACCTCGGACTTGAGCGGCTGCTCAAAAAGGGGGGACGATGGGGCTGTACGTCGAGACCAGGATCCATGCCGACCTGGACCGCATTTGGAACCGCACACAGGACCCGGCGTTGCACCAGCGCTGGGACCTGCGCTTCACGTGCATCGATTACGCCCCACGTGCCGCGGGCGAGCCTCAGCGGTTCACCTACGCCGTCCGGGTTCTGCCCGGGCTCACGGTCTCGGGCACCGGTATCAGCGCGGGCGAGCGGCGCCGACCCGACGGCACCCGTACCTCGGCGCTGCGGTTTTCCTCCGCACATCCGCTGTCGCTCATCGCCGACGGGCAGGGCTACTGGCGCTACATCCCGGTGGACAGCGGCGTGCGGTTCCTCACCGGCTACGACTACACGCCAGGCTGGGGCCGTTTCGGCCGTCTGGTGGACCGGTTCGCGTTCCGGCCGCTGATGGCCTGGGGCACCCGATGGTCGTTCGACCGGCTACGGCTGTGGTGCGAGCGTGACATCTCGCCCGAGCGGTCGTTGCGCAACGGTCTCGCCGAGGCGGCGGCGAGGGTGACCGCGGTCGCACTCGCAGGGCAGGCGCACCCACTGCTCGCCGTCGCCGTGGCGACCGTGGCGATCGCACTCCCCGCGCTGCCGACCACCCCGTCGAGCAGACGCTGCCTGCGGCGTCCGCCCGACCGCGTTGCCGCACCCGCGGTACTCGAGGTGATGACCGCCCGATGACGTCGATCTTCGAGCAAGCCATGGGCGCCGAGTTCGACCGGCTCCACCCGCTGCTGCAACGCCGTTTCTCTGTCGGACTCACCAGCGGCCTCGCCTGCATCGGGCGCGGTCGCATGAACCGGATCTGGCACGCCCGAGGCTGGATCCGGCCGTTCCTCGCGCTCGGCGCCAGCCGGCACATCCTGCTGCCGAGCACTGGCCGCGACATCCCGTTCGTCATCGAGAACGTCCCCTACATCGACTCCTTCGGCCGGGAAACGGTCACGTTCGTCCGGACGTTCGGCTTCGGCGCCCGACCAGAACGCTTCGACGCCACGATGGTCTTCAATCCCGAACGGGGGTGCATCGTCGACTACCTCGGCACCCACCAGCACCTGGCCACCGATCTGCACCTCACCGCTGACACCGACGGCGCCCTCGTCATCCGCTCCGGGGAGCACCGCTTCCGGGAGGGCCGGGTCGACCTCCGCGTGCCGGAGCTGATCGCAGGGACCGCCGTGGTCCGCGAGTCGTACGACGACGTCGCCGGATGCTTCCGCATCCAGGTCTCGGTGGCCAACCGCCGGTTCGGTCCTCTCTTCGGCTACCAGGGCAGCTTCTCGGCCGAGTTCCGGGATGCTGCCGACCTCGGCGTGCGGGCCGGGCTGCGCCCGCTGCGCGAGGAGGCACGCAGTTGACCGATGGCACACGGTCGAAATTGATGGCCGGCGCGCTCACCACCCTCGTCGAGCACGGCATCGCCGGAGCATCGGCCCGCACCATCGCCGCCGCGGCCGGCGTGAACCAGGCTCTGGTCTTCTACCACTTCGGCACGGTCGACGAGCTGCTGGTCGCGGCATGCCGGCACGGTGCCGAGCAGCGCGTCGCAGCGCACCGCGAGCGCCTCGACGAGGTGCGCAGCATCCGCGAGCTGCTCGATCTCAGCCGCGAGCTGCGCGCCGGCGAGCGCGCGGGCGGCCACGTCGCCGCGCTGGCGCAGCTGCTCGCGGGCGCGCAGACCCACCAACGCCTCGCCACCGCGACCGCAGCCGGCCTCGCGCTCTGGACCGACGAGATCGAGGAGGTGCTGCTGCGAGTGCTGGGCGAAACCCCACTCGCCGGGCTCGTGGACATCGCCGGACTTGCGAAGGCGGTCTCGGCGGCCTTCGTCGGCCTCCAGCTCTACGAGGGCGTCGACGTCGCCGGAGCGGACGCCGCCTTCGGCGCCCTCGAGCAGCTCGTCGGGCTCGTCGCCGCGTTCGACGAACTGGGCCCGGTGACCGCGCGCACCATCCGCTCCCGCCTCCGCAGGACCGCGGCACCGGCGCCGTCGACCGACCGATCCGACCGGCCAGCAGGACCGTGACGCTCTCGCCCGCCGGGCTCGAGCGCGGTGAGCCCCCCGGCTGCGCTCAGCCGAAGGCAACGAGCTCGCGTGATCCTTGGACGATGAGAGAGCCCCGGGCGCGAGCCAGAGGGTCGATCCGGGCCTGCCACCGGGTTCCCGCTACGGCCGGATCGAGAACAGGCTGGCTTCGTAGCAATAGGTTTCGGACCGACGGCGCGCCGTAGGGCACCCGGCGGTTCCTCACGGACCAGCACGCTCGGACCCGGACGTCTCGAGCGGGACGCTGCGCCTGCTCGCGATCTGGCCGACCGACGTGATCCCCGCGCTGCTGGCCGCCGGGGCCGGGGACGGAACGCTCGCCGGCCGCACCGTGATCCTGGTCGAGGCTTGACGGGTACGGCGTGTGGGGGACGGCCACCGCCGCCGCGCCGAGCAGGCCCTGGTCACCGTGGTCGCGACCGCCTGCCTGCTCGGGGTGTCGACCCGTCGGGCGCGGAGGCCATCTTGTGCATCACCCCCGCGGACGTGGCCGAACGCGAGGCAGGGTGACCAGTTTCGGGTGCCGGCGGTGTCTACATGGGTGAGCGGGGTGGGCGGGAGGGGTGGAGTCGTGGGTGGGTTCTCCGTAGGTGGCCCGATCGATGGACCGGCCGGTGAGGCGGGCCCGGTTGGAGGGCGGGACCGGGTGGACGTGTTGCTGGCGTCGGCCCGGGGTGGGGACGGCGAGGCGTTTCGTGCCCTGGTCGAGCCGTTCCGGGACGAGTTGCAGGTGCACTGCTATCGGATGCTCGGCTCGGTGCAGGACGCCGAGGATCTGCTGCAGGAGACGTTGCTGGCGGCCTGGCAGGGCCTCGGGTCGTACGAGGGCCGTGCGTCGGTGCGGACGTGGCTGTATCGGATAGCGACCAACCGTTGCTTGAACGCGTTGCGGACTGGTGCCCGTCGTTCGCCTGGCGGAGCGGGCTACCGATCGGAGGTCTCGTTGCCCGAGCCGACGCACCGGCGATCGGAGCTGAGCTGGTTGGAGCCGTACCCCGATGTGCTCCTGGAGGCGCTCGCCGACCGGGTTCCCGGGCCGGAGGCGCGTTATGAGGCCAAGGAGTCGGTGTCGCTGGCGTTCTTGACCGCGCTGCAGCAGTTGCCGCCGCGGCGGCGGGCGGTTCTCGTGTTGCGGGACGTGCTGGGGTTTCGAGCTTCCGAAGTGGCGGACATGCTCGAGATGACCGAGAACGCGGTGACGAGCGCACTGAAACGAGCCCGGGCCGCGATGGGGCCTGAACTGCCAGGCTCCGGCCGGGGGAACGCTCCCCTTCCGGACTCGCCTCGCGAGCGCCGGCTCGTGAACGATTTCGTGCGGGCGTTCGAGGCCGGTGACGTCGACGCGGTCGTGGCGTTGCTGACCGATGACGCACGGCTGACCATGCCGCCGTTGCCTCTGGAGTACCAGGGTCTCGAGGCCGTGGGCCAGTTCCTGAGCACGGTCGCGCTGCGCGACGGTGTCCAGTACGTGCTGGTGCGGACGCGGGCGAACGGGCAACCGGCGTTCGGCTGCTACCTCCGCGACCCTCGGACACCGATCCTGCATGCCCATGGCCTGCTCGTGCTGACTCTCACCGGTGACCGAATCGCCGAGCTGACCCGGTTCCACGACAACTCGCTTCTACCGCGGTTCGGACTCCCACGATCACTACGCGCTTGATCCACGGGCTCTGACGGGGAGATCTTTCGATCGAATCGTCGCGGGCATCAAACCTGTCCAACAGGAGGGGAACAGTGGTTGCTGAGGGAGGGCGGATGACGTCCACGCAGGCCTGGGTGCTCGGGCTTGCTTCGCTCGCATCATTCATGATGGCGCTGGACAGCTTGGTCGTGACGACGGCGTTGAGCACGATCCGGCAGGACCTGACGGCATCGATCGAGTCACTCGAGTGGACCGTCAACGCGTACAACCTGACGTTCGCTGTGATGCTCCTGACCGGGGCGGCACTGGGCGACCGGTTCGGCCGCCGCCGGATGTTCGTCGCCGGGTTGGCCGTGTTCACCGTCGCGTCGGTCGCATGCGCGCTGTCCCCGGATGTCGGCACGCTGATCGCGGCCAGGGCGTTGCAGGGTGTTGGTGCGGCGATGGTGCTGCCGCTGTCGCTCACGCTGATCAGCGCGATGTTCCCCCCGCAGCAGCGGGGCAAGGCGATGGGGCTGTATCTGGGGATCACCGGCCTGGCGACGTTCAGCGGGCCGTTCATCGGTGGCGTCATCGCCGAAGGACTGGCATGGCAGTGGATCTTCTGGGTGAACCTGCCGATCGGTCTGGTCGCGATCCTGCTCGCGGTGCGGCGGATCGAGGAGAGCTACGGCCCGAACAACCGGTTGGACCTGGGTGGGGTCGGGCTCGTGACCGTGGGCGCGTTCGGCATCGTCTGGGCGCTGGTCCGCGGGAACGCGGCGGGTTGGAACAGCGCTGAGGTAGTGGGCTCCGCGGTGCTCGGAGTGGCACTGATTGTCGCGTTCGTACGTACTTCCAGATCGTGTCCGGCGAGGGCCCGATCGGTGCTGGTCTACGGCTGATGCCGTGGACCGCGACGCTGATGGTGTGCGCGCCGATCGCCGGGCGGCTGGTCGACAAGGTCGGTGAGCGCAGGTTCGTGGCCGGCGGGCTGCTGCTGCAGGCAGCGGGCATGGGCTGGATCGCCATGATCGCCGATACCGGCACCGGCTACCTCGAGATGCTCCCTGCGCTGATCATCGGAAGCGCCGGGCTGACCATGGCCATGCTGGCGGCGCAGAAGGCCGTGGTCGGCGCAGTACAGCCGCGGGAGATCGGTCAGGCGTCGGGGGCGTTCATGATGCTCCGGATCTTGGGCGGTGTGTTCGGTACCTCGGTGACCGTTGCCGTCTTCGCAGGGGCCGGGGGGTACGGGTCGGCCGGGGAGTTCAGCGTGGGGTTCTCCGCGGGGATGACTGCCGTCGCCGCGCTCGCGTTCGTCGGCGCACTCGTCGCGCTCGGTATCCCGGGCAAGCGTCCGCCCGCTCTCCCAGAGGCGGCTGCTGCCCCCTCCGAGGGCGGAAATTCCGTCAGCGCGCAAACCCAGCCGTGACCGGCTCGAGATCGACCTGGAGGACGTGATGGGTGCTGACGGGGCGGATCTGAAGGATCGTGCCGAGAAGCTCCGCGAGCTGCACACGGGGGAAATGCTCGTATTGCCCAACGTGTGGGACGCGGCGAGCGCGGAGATCGTCGCCGAAGCCGGGTTCCCCGTTGTGGCCACCGCCAGCAACGCCATCGCGGCCATGCTCGGGTATCCCGACGGGGAGAGTGCGCCGTGGCAGGACATGTTCGCCGCGGCGGGGCGGATCGCTCGGGCGGTGTCGCTGCCGGTCACGGTGGATGCCGAGGCGGGGTACGGCATGCAGCCGCGTGAGCTGGTGGACCGGCTGCTGGGCATCGGCGCGGTCGGCTGCAACCTGGAGGACACCGACCACCGGGCGGGTGGCCTGCTCGATGCCGATGCACAGGCCGAGTGGCTTGCGGCGGTCCGCTCCGCTGCCGACGACGCCGGGGTTCCCGTCGTCATCAACGCACGCGTCGACACCTTCCTGCCCACCAGCGGAATCCACGACGCCGATCGGGTTGCAGAAGCGGTACGACGGGGCCGGCTCTACCGAGATGCCGGAGCCGACTGCATCTACCCGATCGGTGTGCGGGACAAGGGAGATGTCGCGACCCTCGTCGCCGAGCTTCCCGGCCCGGTGAACGGCAACACCGGTGACAGCCTGGACCTGGCAACCCTCCGCGAACTCGGCGTGGCGCGTGTGTCGTACGGCCCGCGGTTCTACCGGGCAGCGCTGGGCCGGCTGAAGGCCGGTGTCCAGGAGTTGCTGGCACAAGACGTCGCCGCCACCGGTCCACGGTTGCAGTAGGGTCTCGCGCGGTCGGAGGCAGGCTCCGGCTCATGCAGGTGGGGGGATGGTCATGCGCAGGGTGATCGTCGGCGTGGCGGTGCTGGTCGCGAGCGCGGCGGCCGTGGTCGGTTCCGCGCAGCTCGTGGACGCGGCGCAGCCGAGCCCCGTCACGACGGTGACGGCGGCCGGCGGGGACCCGGGTGACCCGGTGGGTTCGTGCTGGTACACCCGGGCCTGCGCGGAGTGACGAGGCCGCTCTCGTAAGCGGTGATCACCGCGTGCACGCGGTCGCGCAGGTCGAGCTTCATGAAGATCCGCCCCACGTGGGTCTTCACGGTGACCTCGCTGACGTGCAGGTGCTCCGCGATCTCCGCGTTGGTCATGCCGCGCGCGATGTGCACGAGCACCTCCGTCTCCCGCGGGGTGAGCCGCGCGACCGTCTCCGGCGCGGCCGTGTCCTGATCCGGTCGCGCGGCGAACTCGGCGAGCAGGTCGCGGGCGACGGCCGGTTGGAGCCAGGCATCGCCGGCAGCGACGGCGCGGGTGGCGGCGATGAGGTCGGCGGGCGCCGAGTCCTTCAGCAGGAACCCGGACGCACCCGCGCGCAGCGCTTCGTGCACGGTGCGGTCGACGTGGTAGGTGGTGAGGATCAGGACCTTCACCGGCCGGTCGGCGTCGCCCGCGAAGCCGTCCGCGGTGATCCGCCGGGTGGCCTCCACCCCGTCCATCACCGGCATGCGGACGTCCATGATCACGACGTCGGGCCGTAGGCGCCGGGCCTGGTCGACGGCCTCGGCGCCGTCGCCCGCCTCGCCCACGATGTCGACGTCCGGCTCGGCGTCGAGCAGCATCGCCAGGCCGCTGCGCACGAGCGGCTGGTCGTCCGCGACGATCACCTTGATCATGCGGCCACCGGAGAGCCGACCGGCAGCGTGACGGCCACGCGGAACCCGCCGCCAGGCAGCGGGCCGGCGCGGAAGCGACCGCCCACCGCCGCGACCCGCTCGTCCAGGCCCATCAGGCCGTAGCCGGACGTGTGCGGGCGGATCTCCGGCGGTCGCGCGGGTGCGTCGTTGGTGATCGAGAGCTCCAGCTCGTCGTCGGCCCAGCGCAGCGCGATGACCGTGGGCACGCCCGTGCCGGCGTGCTTCACGACGTTGGTGAGGGCCTCCTGCACCGTGCGGTACGCGGTCAGGTCGGCGCCGAGGTCGAGCGGCCGCGGCGGGCCGTGCCGTTCGACGCGGACCGGCACGCCGGCGGCGAGCACGCGCTGGACGAGTGCGTCGAGCTCGTCCAGCCCGTCCCGGGGCTGCGTCTCGGCCTCCTCGGCCTGTTGCCCGTCGACGCGCAGGACGCCGAGCATCCGGCGCAGCTCGACGAGGGCCTGGGTGCCTGCGCCCTCGATGTCGGCGAGCGCCCGGGCGGCCCGGTCCTGCTTGCCCGCGGCCAGCACCTTGCGGGCCCCCGCCGCTTGCAGGGTCATCACCCCGACCGAGTGCGAGACGATGTCGTGCAGGTCGCGGGCGATCCGGGCGCGCTCCGCGGCGAGCGCCTCCTGCGCCTCGCGCCGCCGCTGCTGCTCGATCAGGTCGAGCTGTTCGCGCTGGGCCCGCGCCCAGCGGCCGAGGCTCCACGCGCCCGCGTTCACCAGCGACAGCAGCGTCAGCGACGCGGCCAGCACGGAGATCACCAGCTCGGGCGGGGCCCCGGCCACCTCGCCCGCGACCAGGATCACCGTCGGCACCAGGCTGAGGGCCAGCGCCCAGATCCCGACCGCGCGCGGCAGCTGGTTCGCCACCGTGAACAGGGCGATCACCACCCCGACGACCGGGCCGTAGGACGGGATCGCGACCGCGGCGATCACGGCGTGCAGCCACAGCACGGCGAACACCGCGAGCGGCGCCCGGCGGCGCCAGAACAACGCGACGAACCCGGCGAGCGCGTATCCGGCGACCCACGCGGGGAACTCCGCCGGGCCGGAGAGGATCTTCGAGAACCCGACCAGGTCGAGGGTGCATCCACCCAGCGTGACGAGCAGGTCACGCCAACGGGCCCGGCTCTGGGCGGACGTCATGACCGCATCATTTCGCACCGTGACCGTCGCGGGCGTCCGCCCCCGGCAGTACGCCCCGTGTCCACCCATGGGTGGATGCGCCGCCGCGTTGATCATAAGATCCTGCGCGCCGTCATGATCGACGTTCCCGGCTCGATCGACAACAGCAAAGCGTGGGGGGACCGTGAGGTTCATACATCGATGTGGCGTCGTGCTCGCGGCGGTCGCCGTGGCGGCAGGGGGCACGGCGGTGGAGGCCCAGGCCGCGGCGTCCGCCAAGTCCACGTCCTTCGGGCCGGCCGTCATCACCGACGTGCCGAAGACCCCGGAGAAGGGCGACGCCACCCAGAAGGTCGTGCCGCTCGGGACCATCAGCACCGAGCTCCGGAAGGGCAAGACCGCTTACGTCTACTCCACGGTCACCGCCAACAACGCCGACCACGTGAACCTCATCGACAACGAGGTCCGCTGCTCGGGCGCCGGCAGGGCGGACGTCGTGATGGGCGAGAACGTCTTCCCGCGGAACAGCGGCTCCCCGCTGCGCGAGATCACGGTCGTCACGCGCTTCCTGGTGACGGCGACGTCGGCCGGCAAGCTCACCTGTGAGCAGTTCCTGCGCACGTCGTCGACGTCGGAGTTCGTCTCCCGCGAGACGGTCAGGAGCGAGATGCGGTTCGCCTCGGAGGACGTCATCGGCGACGTGAACGGCGTGGCGCTCCAGCGCTCCCTGCCGCACGGCAACACCCCGGTGAACCCCTCGGCCACGACGCCCGTCCTCAGCGGCAAGATCCCGGCCGGTCTGAAGCAGCTGGCCGTCATCGCGGACGTGGCGTACCACCGCTGCAACGGGTGCTCGGCCACCGTCCGATTCGCGCTGGACGTGAAGACGTCCGGCGGCGCGAACTGCCCGTCCGCTCCGGTCGCCCGGATCGAACGCACCGTGCAACCGGGCATCAACCACCTCGCGGTGCCGCTCTACACGAAGTTCCCGCTGAAGGCCGGCTGCACGGACTTCAAGGCGCAGGTGACCAGCACGACCGTGGCCGGTGACCCCGGCAACATCGGCGGCGCGGCACCGGGCCTCTGCGACACGACCGGCCTCAACAACTGCAGGGCCCCGCAGAAGAACCACGAGTCGGCGATGACCCACATCTTCGCGGTGCCCAGCTGACCCCTGACGGTTTTCCCGGGCTGGGCCGCGTCCGTCACCGGTGCTGCGCGACGGCCTCCTCGATGGCATCGCGCACGTCGCCGGGGACCGCGGGCTGCGCCATCCGGCTCGCCCACACCGCCCCCGTGCGCGCGGCGAGCGCGGCCTTCAACCGGGGGATGGTCGGGCCGGCGAGGCCGACGAGCCGGACGGCCGTGGCCTGCAGCTCGTCGCTCTGCGGTCCGGGGCCCGCGTCGAGGGCGCGGGCGAGCGCGGCGAACGTCTGCGGGAACGCGGCGGAGACGCCGGAGACCACCCCCGCACCGCCCTTCTCGAGCACCAGCGGCAGCGTGGCGTCGTCGCCCGAGAACAGCTCCTGGCCATCGTGCAGGCACGGCGCGTACTCGGCGAGCCGGGCGGCGGCGCCACCCGAGAGCTTCACGCCGGCCATCCCGGGGAGTGCCATGATCCGGCCGAGCGCCTCCGGGGAGACGTCGAGGCCGGTCCGCTCCGGGAACAGGTACGGGTAGACGCGCGCGCCCGGGAGCGCCTCGGTGACCGCGCGGAAGTGGGCGAGCACCCCGTCGTCGTCCGCGGGCAGGTAGTAGGGCGTGAGCACGGCGAACCGCGTGATCCCCAACGGCGTGGCCGCTTCGGCCAGCCGCACCACCTGCCGGGCGCTGGCGTGGCCGATGTGCGCGATGACGCGCTCCGCGCCGAGCACGTCCACCGCACGGCCGAACAGCCCCACCCGCTCCGCATCGTCGAGCGCCGGGAACTCACCGGTCGTCCCCGCGACGAGCACGCCGTGCACGTGCGCGTCGAGCGACCGGAGGGCCGCGTCGAACTCGGGGAGGTCGATCGTGCCGTCCCCGAGGAACGGTACGGGGACGGCGCTGATGATCTGGGCGGTCATGGGGTCCTTCGAGTCAGGGCGTGGACGGGGACGGTGGCCTCGACGATGCCGCGCCGCTGCCAGGTGTAGGTGACGACCAGGGTGTCGCCGAGGAGGGTGGCCGCCGGGTAGGAGTACTCACCCTCGCCGGTGGTGCGCACGCCGCCGTCGGCGGCGCGGAAGCCGGGGCCGGTGGGCGGGAGGCTGGGGCGACGTGCCGGGTGGTCGTCCACGGGGGTCCGGCCGTCCTCGATGGTCACCACCACTTGCCAGGACTCGCCGTTGTCCCGCGACCGGGAGACCACGAGCGGGCAGCGGTCGCCCCAGTCGCCGCTCACGGGGTTGTGCACGCAGCCGATGGAGCCGTCCGGCAGCGGGACGACCGTCAGGGCCGAGTTGTTGTTCGGCAGGTCGACCGGGTGCGCCGCCGACCAGGTGCGCCCCCCGTCGGTCGATCGCGCGCGGTACGCCCGGCCCTCGGAGCTGCGCATCAACGCGTAGACGCGGTCGCCGTCGGCCCAGAGCGCGGGCTGGATCACCCCCGGTCCCCGCAGGCTGTCCCGCTCGAGCGGGATCGGCGTGCGCAGCCAGGTGGCGCCCGCGTCGGTCGAGACGTCGACGAACGACTCCCACACCGGCGGGTCCGACCAGTTCTCCCGCGAGCCCGGCGCGAGCCAGGTGCCGTCTCCGAGCAGCAGTGGGGGGCTCTTCACCGGGCCGCGCCCGCCCACGTCGCCGGGGACGAGCGGGAACTCCGGCGACCACGTCCGCCCGCCGTCGACCGAGCGGCGCACCCACGTCGTCCACTCGGAAATCAACGCGCCACGCTTGGCGAACAGCCACACGGCGCCGTCCGGGCCGTGGGCGAGCACGGGATTCCAGTGCGCCTCGTCGCCCGCGACGACGACCTCCGGCGCGGACCACCGCGCCGACCCGGCGGGGCGGCGCGCGAGCCAGATCCTGGTGTCGGGGCTGCCCTCGCGTTCCCCCGCGAACCAGGCGGCGAGCAGGTCGCCGTCGACCGCGAGCACGGTCGAGGCGTGGGCCTGGCGCCACGCGGGGTGGTCGACCGCGACCCACCGGCGGTGGACGGGCGGGGTCATCGCACCTCGGCCCGCCTGCGGGCGGTCCGGGCCCGGCCGACGAGCGGCCCGACGACCGCGAGCAGCGCGAGGACCAGCAGGCCGGCCGCGATGGGCTGCGCCACGAGGCTGCTCGGACCGTCGATGAGCAGCGCCCGGCGCAGGTTGGACTCGGCCAGCGGCCCGAGCAGGAGGCCGAGGACGACGGGGCCGGGCGGGAACCCGCAGCGCTTCATGACCACTCCGACCACGCCCGAGGCCAGCATGACCCACACCGTGTAGGTGTTGTTCGTGGTCGCGTAGGTCCCGACGATGCAGCAGAGCAGGATCCCCGACCACAGGTAGTGGTTGGGCAGGTCCAGCAGCCGCACGATGCCGCGGGTGCGGACGAGGCTGATGGCCAGCGACACGAGCGCCGCCAGCACCATGATGCCGGCGATGCTGACCATGAGCTCGGGGTTGCGGGTGAACAGCGACGGCCCCGGCTGGATCCCCCAGATGATCATCGAGCCGATCATCACGGCCATCACGGCGTCACCGGGTATGCCCAGCGCCATGGTGGTCGTCAAGGAGCCGCCGAGGGTGGCGCTCGACGCGGTGTCCGCCGCCGACAGGCCCTCCAGGGATCCCTTGCCGAACCGCTCGGGCTCGCGTGACAGGCGCTTGGCGCGGTCCCACCCGATGAGCCCGGCGATGTCGCCGCCGGCCGCCGGGACCACGCCGACCACCATCCCGACGACGCTGCCGACCCCGAACGGCCGCGCCATCTGCCGGTACTCGCCGCGGGTCGGCCACCAGCGCCCGAGGCTCGACAGTGGCTTGACGGCGTGCGGGCGGTGGGTGAGCAGCTGGTCGAACAGCTCCGCCACCCCGAAGAGGCCGATGATCACGGCGATGAACGGAAGGCCGGAGTTGAGGTCGTTGAGGCCGAAGACGAACCGCGCGTCCCCGCTGATCGGGTCGCGGCCGACGGTGGCGAGCACGAGGCCCGCCACACCCGCGATGAGCCCCTTCACGACGGAGTCGCCGGAGACCGACACCATCACCGCGAGGCCGAACACGACCAGGGCGAACATCTCCGCAGGCCCGAACTCGAGCGCCAGCTGCGCCACGGGGCGGGCTGCGACGACGAACAGCACCATCGACAGCAGGATCCCGCCGGTCGTCACCATCGCCGAGCTCACGAGCGCGAGCCCCGCCTTGCCCTGGCGGGCCATCGGGTAGCCGTCGAACGTGGTGGCGATCGCGGCGGGCGTGCCCGGGGTGTTCACCAGGATCGACGGGATCCGGTCGCCGTAGTTGGCGCCGACGTAGATCGTCAGCAGGACGGCGAGCCCCTGCACGGGTTCGAGGGTCAGGGTGAAGCCGGAGGCGAGCGCGACCGCCATCGACCCGGTGACGCCCGGGAAGAGCCCCACCAGGGTGCCCACCAGGAGCCCGATCACGAAGCAGACGGCCACGGTGGGGTCGAGGAGCGCCGCGATGCCGTCGACGAACACGCTCACGGTGACACCGTCACAGGGGCACCTCCAGCACGGAGTGGAACAGCAGGTAGAGCAGCGCGGTCAGTCCCACCGGGAACGCCAGCAGCGCCGCCCACCCCCGCCCGCCGAACAGGTAGGCGCCGGCGGCCAGGAACAAGGGCGTGGCCACGACGAAGCCGGCGAGCGGCCAGGCGACGACGTAGAGCGCGGCCAGCACGACGACGAGCACGACGCGGACCCGGCCGTCGCGGGTGGCTTCCTGCACGCCCTCCCGCTGCGCGGCTGCGCCCACCACGGCACGGCAGAGGAGCACGACGCTGAGCGCCGCGCCTGCGGCGCCGAGCACCTGCGGCCACCACCGCGGGCCGATCCCGCCGGTCTCCACGCGCAGCTCGATGCCCCGCGCCAGCAGGAACACCGCGGCGAAACCGGCGAGCGCCACCGCGGCAGCGGCGATCTCCATCGGCTTCGACGGCCGGGCTCCGCCGGCGGTGGGCACCTCCGTGTCGTCGGGTGTCGTCATCCGCCCTGCCCGAGGAGCGTGCCGAACCGCTCGTACTCGCCGTTGACGAAGGCGGTGAACTCCTCACCGGTCCTGTAGACCGGCAGCGACCCGCTCTTGCTGATCGTCTCGGTGAAGCCGGGGGAGTTCGCCGCCTGCTGTACGGCCGACTCCAGCGTCGAGCGGACCTCGGGCGGCAGCCCCTTCGGCGCGTAGATGCCGCCCCAGCCGCCGAACTCGAGCGCGTGGCCCGCCTCGGCCGCGGTGGGGATGTCGGGCATGAGCGGGTGGCGCTCGCTGTGGAACACCGCGAGCGGGCGCACCTGCTTCTCGGCGTAGGCCGCGGACGACGCCGCGCCACCGCCGACCGCGGCGTCGATCTGGCCGCCGGCGACCGCGGCGATCGCGGGGGCCTCGCCGTCGAACGGGACCGGGGTCAGCTGGGCGCCGGTCTCCGCGGCCAGCCCCATGGCGGCGGCCTCCCAGATGGACCCGGCGCCGGACGTGCCGACGGCCAGCGGCTGCGACTTCGCAGCCGTGACGAAGTCCTCGAGCGTCTGGTACGGGCTGTCGACGGGCACGGACAGGACGCCCGGGCCGAGCATGATCTGGCCGAGGAAGTCGTAGTCGGCCGGGTCGACGTCGTAGTTCAGGTGCTTGAGCATCGCCACCTCGACCGGCACGAACCCGATCGTGTAGCCGTCGGGGTCCGCGTCGGCGACGTGCTGCATGGCCGTGGAGCCGGCCGCGCCGGGGCGGTTCTCCACGACGATCGAGACGCCGAGGATCGGCTCGAGCTCCGCGGCGAGCGCCCGCGCGCTGAGGTCGGAGCCGCCGCCCGCGGCGGCCTGGACGATCAGCGTGATGTCGTCCTCCGGGTAGGCGGCGCCGCCTCCGGACGACTCCCCGCCGCCGGCACAGCCGGACAGCGCCAGTGCTGCCATCGCCGCGGTGGCGAGCACCGCGCGCCGCGTGGAACGGATCATGACTGACGACTCCCTCGTCGATCTTCGGTGGCGGGTGGCGGCCCGCCGGCCTCTGTGAACCGCCGGTAGGCGGTGAGCATCCGGCGCCGTGAGCCGTCGATGTGCTCGTGCAGCGTGGCCACGGCCGCCGCCTCGTCCCCGCGCTCGATCACGGCGAGCAGGTCGACGTGGTCCTGGTAGGTCGGCCGCAGGTCGCGGTCCTCGGCGTTGGTCACCGACAGCATGTCGGCGAACGTCGGCCGGTACTGCTGCCAGACGCTGGCCAGCCGACGGTGCCCGCAGCTGTCGTAGAAGCTGGAGTGGAAGGCCAGGTCGGCCTCGGCGAAAGCGTGGCTGTCGCCGGACTCCGCGGCCACCTGCATGCGCCCGAGCGCCTCTCGCGCCGGGGCGTACGAGGACCCCGGGCGCGCCGTGCACGAGCGGACCGCCTCGGCCTCCAGTAGCCGGCGCAGCGAGTAGAGCTCCTCGATGTCCTGCACCGTCAGGCCGATGACGAACACCCCGCGCCTGCGCGACTCCACGAGCCCCTCGATCTCGAGCTGGCGCAGGGCGTCGCGGACCGGGCCGCGGCTGACGTCGAAGGTCTCCGACAGCTGCGCCTCGACCAGGTGCGTGCCGGGCTGCAGCTCCCCGCGGATGATCAGCCGCCGCAGCTGCTGCAGCACGTGGCTGCCCAGCGCGGGGGTGGGCCTGATGCCGTCGACGGAGGCGCGCCAGGCGCTGCTGTTCGCGGTCACGCTCATCTCTCGGTCGTTCGGTGACGGATGACGGTTAACCGTAAACCGTCGACCGCGACGCGACAAGGAGGGGATCGCAGTACCCTGCTTCCACTGCATCGGCCGGCGGAGGGCGGCGACTCCGAGGGCTCGCGGCGTCGGGTTGTGGCCCCGCTGTCACGCCGGGATCGAGAACGCCCGGCCGACTGAAGCGGTGAAGGGATCGCGGCGATGAGCGCCAGCCGTCGTGAAGAGCCTCGCGGGATCAGCACTCCGGCAGACCGCGGTGTGCTGATCCTCAGCGGTTCACTGCTGCTCGGGGGCCTCGTGGTGAACGCGGTCCAGAGAACGCTCCTGCACCCGACCGGGGAGGAGGACGATCACAGGGCGATCTTCTCCGAGTACGCGGCGAGTGACGTCTGGGTCGCCACTCACCTCGCGGAGTACGTGCTCGTGCTCGTCGCCATCGCCGGCTTGCTGGTGATCTGCCGCGGCCTGCGACCGGAGACGCCCTACCTCGCGCTGCTGGCCGCCGGCGCACTCGTCGCGAGCGGCGCGGTGTGGACCGCTCTCCAAGCGGTGGACGGCGTCACGCTCAAGCAGGCGGTGGACGCTTGGGCGGCCGCGTCGGGGGCCGACAAGGCAACTCGCTTCGCCGATGCCGAATCCGTCCGGTGGATCGAGTGGGGCCTGCAAGGCTATTTCCGGGTTCTGCTCGGCCTGGCGTTCCTGCTCCTGGGTGCAGCGCTCGTCGCGAGCCGCCTCGTCCCGAGCTGGCTCGGCGTCCTGCTGGTGGTGGGTGGCCTTCTCTCCCTCGCTATCGGGATCTCGGTCGGCTACCAGGGGCTGGAGAGCGGATTCCAGGATGCTGTGGGGATCGCCCTCCAGGTCGTCGTCCTCGTCTTCGGCGCAGGCCTGCTCGTCGTCGGGCGCCGGGCCCGGGAGCCACGGGACTAGGTCCCGGCCCCGGCGGTTTCAGCTGCGCAGCAGCGCCGAGTAGTGGGCGGCGAACTCGGTGATCGAGTGCGGTGCGCGGCCGAGCACCTCGTCGACGGTGCGTTCCACCGGGACGACCAGGCGCCCGGTGGCGACCTCGCCGAGCGCGTCGGCGAGGAACTGCCCGTAGGCGCGGGAGAAGCCGCGTGCCTCCAGCAGCGCGATGAACTCCTCGGGTTCCACGGAGGTGTAGCGGATCGCTCGCCCCGCGGCCGCGGCGAGGGCGGCGGCGACCTCGTGGTGGTCGACGGCGGCCGGCCCGGTGATGGGGAGCAGGCCCGTCGGGCCGTCGGGGGCGAGGCACGCCACCCCGACAGCGGCGATGTCGCGGGTGTCGACGAGGGGGATCCGGCCGTCGCCGCACGGGAGCCGCAGCTCGCCCTCGGCGGTCATCGCGGCGAACGAGCCGTGGGTGAAGTTGTCCATGAACCAGGTCGGGCGCAGGACCGCGGCGTGGACGTGCTGGTCGAGCAGTGCGCGTTCGGCGACCCGCAGCGGGTCGTCGTCGGCGGCGTGCGCCGCGTCCCACGACGACAGCAGCACGATCCGGCCGACGCCTGCGGCGCCGGCCGCCTTCAGCACGGCGGGCGTGGCCTCGGCTGCGCCGGGGTGGTTGAACGGGATGAGCACGTATGCGGCGTCGCTTCCGGCGAACGCGGGGGCCCAGCTCGTGGGGTCGTCCCAGTCGAGCGGCACCCAGCGGCCGGGGCCACCGGTGTCGCGCCTGCCGGCGCGGCGTACCTCCCACCCGCGTTCGGCTGCCTGTTCGACGACGTGCCGGCCGGTCTTGCCGCTCGCGCCGGCGACGGTGACGGTGTGCACGGGTCAGTTCCCCTCGTCCTCGAGTCGCGCGTGCAGGCGTTCGAGGCTGCCGCGCCAGTTCTGCTCGACCGCGAGCCCCGCGCGCTCCTGGTCGCCCGCCGCGAACGCCTGGATCACCTGCTCGTGCTCGGACACGGACTGCCGCCCCGCCAGCTGCCCGCCGAAGTAGGCGACCTCGATGCGGTGCAGCCGGACCTTGAGCTGCCCCGTGATCGCGGCGATCTCGGCGTTGCCGGACGCCTCGACGATCCGGCGGTGGAAGTCGTTGTCGGCGTCGCGGGCGCCCACGGCGTCCTCGGCGTCGATGGCGACGGCGAGCCGGTCGTTCGCCTCCCGCAGGCCGTCGACCTGCTCCGCGGTCCACGGTGGGCTCATCGTGGCGGCGAGCCGCTCCAGCGCCCAGACGATCGGGTAGAGGTCGTCGGCGGTGCGGGGGTCGACTCCCGCCACCTTCGTCCACCTGTTGGCCGCCGCCACGACGAAGCCCTCGTCCTCCAGGCGCTTGAGCGCCTCGCGGACGGGGGTGCGGCTGACGCCGAGGGCCTCGGCGATGTCGGCGTCGCGCACCTTGGTCTCGGGCGGGAGGGTGCCGTCGACGATGTGCCGCAGGACGCGTTCGTAGACGGCCTCGCGTAGCAGGGTGCGTCCCGTCCGGGTGTCGAACGGATCGGCCGACAGGAGTTCACGGACGTCCACGGTTTCCATCATCGCTGTTGACGGCTCCAACATACCAGTATATTACTATATCGCTCCCCAGCTGGGACAGCCCTGAGGAGGGCGAGATGCCGCATCCACCGCTTCCCACGGAGATCGAACGGTTCGTCCGGGCGCCCCGCCCCGCGGTCATCGGAACGGTGCGCGCCGACGGCAGCCCGTGGACCACCGCCACCTGGTACGACTGGCGCGACGGCCGGGTGGTGATCAGCATGGTCGCCGGCGCGCCCCGGCACCGGAACCTCCTCGACCGGCCGGCGGTCGCGATGACCGTCCTCGGCGAGGACTGGTACGACCACGTCTCCCTGCGCGGCCGGGTCACCGAGCTGCGCGACGACCCCGAGCTCACCGACCTGGACGCCCTCTCGCGCCGCTACGTCGGCACGCCGTACGGCAAGCGCGAGCTCAGCTGCGTCACCGCGTTCGTCGAGATCGACAGATGGCACACGTGGGGCGACCCCGCGTCGGCCGACAACCGGAGGTGATCGAGATGGGCAGGAAGGGCATGATCGCGGCGGCGTACGCCTGCACCGCACTGCTCGCTGCGGCGGCGTGCGGCGGTGGCTCCGCGCCCGGCAGCCTCACGCTGATGTCGGGCGGCGGGGTCTACCAGGACGCCCTCGACGCCGCGTTCGCGCGGCCGTTCGAGCAGGAGACGGGTGTCGTCGTGCACGACGACCCCACCCTCAACTACGCGAAGATCAAGACGATGGTCGAGGCCGGCAGCGCCAACGTCGACGTGATCCCGGCCGAGGGCTACTGGGCGGCGCAGAACTGCGGCACGCTCCTGGAGCCGATCGACCGCACGGTGGTGGACCTGTCGGGCATCGACCCCGAGTTGATCGAGAGCGAGTGCTCGGCACCGCTCCTGACCTACACCTCGACGATCTACTACAACAACACGCGGTTCCCGGAGGGCACGGGCCCGACCGGCTGCGCGGACTTCTTCGACGTGGCGCGGTTCCCCGGCAAACGGGCGGCGTCGTCGTCGGCGATGCCCAACCCGCTCGTCGAGTGCGCGCTGATCGCCGACGGCGTGCCGCGCGAGCAGCTCTACCCGCTCGACGTCGACCGCGCGTTCCGCAAGATCGAGACGATCAAGCCGGACCTGGTGTTCTGGAACTCCGGCTCGGAGTCGTCGCAGTTCATGCTCGCGGGCGAGGTGGACATGATCCTCGCCTGGAACGGGCGCGCGTACGCCGCGATCGAGGAGCAGAACGCGGCGTTCTCGCCGGCGTACGGTGAAGCGTTCCTGCACTACGACACGATGGTCGTGCCGAAGGGCGTGGCGGATCCCGCGGCGGCGATGCGCTTCGTCGCCTTCACGATGGACCCCGCTCGCCAGGCCAAGCTGACCACGCTGATCCCGTACGAGCCGTCCAAGCCGGGAGCCCCGCTCGTCGACCTCCCGCCCGGTCTGCAGGAGTTCCTGCCCTCCACGAACCCGAAGGTGGCCGAGGGCGTCATCGTGCAGAACCAGCGGTGGTGGGCCGAGAACGGTGAGCAGGTCACCGCGCGCTGGCAACAGACGTTCAACGGCTGATGGCCACCGCCCTGACACTCCCCGGCCCCGGGGCCGCGCGAGGCCTCGGGAGCCGAGCGTGGCTCGCGCTCTACGTGCCCGGTGCCGCCCTGCTGGCGCTCTGCTTCGGCTACCCGCTGCTCAACCTCCTCGGGCTGAGCCTCGCGACGCCCGGCCTCGGCAATTACGTGCAGCTGTGGGACTCGCCGGTGTTCGGCACCGTGCTGCTGCGGACGTTCACGACGTCGGCCGTGGTCTGCACGGTGTGCCTGGTCCTCGGCTACCCGTACGCCTACGCGATGACGGTCGTGTCCCCACGCCTCAGGGACCTGCTGTTGGTGATCGTGCTCGTGCCGCTGTGGACGAGCCTCATGGTGCGCACGTTCTCCTGGCTCGTGCTCCTGCAGGACAACGGGATCGTCAACGCGGGGCTCACGGGGATCGGCGTCGGGCCGCTGCCGCTGATCCGCAACTCCACCGGGGTCACCATCGGGATGGCGCAGGTCATGCTCCCGTTCGCGGTGCTGCCGATGTACGCGATCATGCAGAAGATCGACCGGCGCCTCCTGCAGGCGGCGGCGAGTTGCGGCGCCCGTCCCACGGCGGCGTTCCTGCGGATCTACGTGCCGCTGTCGCTGCCGGGCGTGCTCGTCGGGCTGTCGTTGGTGTTCGTGCTCTCGCTCGGCTTCTTCATCACGCCGCAGATGCTCGGCTCGCCGTCGAACGCGCTGCTCTCGCAGCTGATCTACACGCAGATCACGCAGCTGGGCGACGGCGGCACGGGGGCCGCGATGGGATTCGTCCTGCTGCTCACCACGCTGCTCGTGCTCGCGGCGATGGTGGGGCTGCGCCGCGTCGCGGCGAGGAGCGCGCGGTGATCGCGCGCAGGCTGCTCCTCGCCGGGTGCGTGCTGATCGGCGCGTGGCTGGTGGTGCCGACGCTCGTGGCCGTGCCGGTCGGCTTCTCGGGCACCCGGGCCTTCGTGCTGCCGCCACAGGGGTGGTCGCTGCAGTGGTACGAGAACCTGTTCACCGACCGGCGCTGGTGGGACGCCACCCGCAACTCGCTCGTGATCGCGCTGCTCACCACCGTCGTGGCCACGGTCACCGGCACCTTCACCGCGCTCGCGCTCGACCGCTCGGAGTTCCCCGGCAAAGGGGTGGTCGTCGCGCTGCTGTTCTCGCCGGCGATCGTGCCGGTGATCCTGCTCGCAATCGGCCTGTTCTACCTGTTCCTGCGGCTGCGGCTGGCGGGGACGATCGGTGGGCTGGTGCTCGCCCACTCGGTGATCGGCATGCCGATCGTCGTGCGGACGGTCACGGCGAGCCTCGGCGAGCGCGACCGGCGCATCGAGCAGGCCGCCGCGGGGCTGGGCGCCGGCCCCGTCGCGGTGTTCCGGGACGTCACGCTTCCGCTCGTGGCGCCGGGGGTGTTCGCGGGTGCGGTGTTCGCGTTCCTCGGGTCGTTCGACGAGGTCGTGCTCTCGGTGTTCCTCACCTCGCCGCAGACGCAGACCCTGCCGGTGCTCATGTTCAACGCGGTCACGCGCGAGGTCGACCCGACGATCGCAGCAGCGTCCACCGTCGTGCTGGTGTTCACGACGCTACTGATCCTGATCGGGATGCGTCTGGGGCGGAAAGGGCTGGTCAGCCGTGTCATCTGAAGGTCTGCGACTCACCCTCGCAGCGGTGTCGAAGGACTACGGCGCCGGCGCTCCCGCGGTCGCCGACGTGAGCCTGGACGTGGCGCCGGGGGAGTTCATGACGTTCCTCGGGCCGTCGGGCTCGGGCAAGACCACCACGCTGAACATGATCGCCGGGTTCGTCGCGCCCACCGCGGGCGCGATCCGTCTCGGCGACCAGGACGTGTCCGCGATGCCGCCGCACCGCCGTGGCATCGGCATGGTCTTCCAGCACTACGCCCTGTTCCCGCACATGACCGTGGCGCAGAACATCGCCTATCCGCTGCGGCAGCGAGGGGTTGCCGCAGCGGAGCGCGAGCGCCGGGTCGCGGAGGCGCTGGAGATGGTGGGTCTCGACGGGTACGGAGATCGGCGGCCTGCCCAGCTGTCCGGCGGCCAGCAGCAGCGGGTGGCGCTGGCGAGGGCGCTGGTGTTCCGGCCGCCCCTGCTGCTCATGGACGAGCCGCTCGGGGCGCTCGACCGGCGGCTGCGGGAGAAGTTGCAGACCGAGATCCGGCGGATCCACCACGAGCTCGGGGTCACGCTCGTCTACGTCACCCACGACCAGGACGAGGCGCTGATGCTGTCCGACCGGATCGCGGTCTTCGCCGACGGCCGGGTCGTGCAGGTCGGCACGCCAGACGAGCTGTACGAGCGTCCGGCGAGCCGGTTCGTCGCGGAGTTCCTCGGCGACTCGAACGTGTTCACGGGCGAACTGGGAGCCGGGGTGCTGCGGCTTCCCGACGGGTCGGCGCTGCGCATGCCCACCAACGGGCGGTCGGCGGGACGGGCGACGGTGGTGGTGCGCCCGGAACGCATGCGGCTCGTGACCGACCCGGCCTCCCCGACCGGGCACAACGGGCTGCCGGGGCAGGTCGTGGACGTTCATTACCTCGGAACGGCACGGAAGGTGGAGGTGCGGGTGGGGGAGCGCAGCGTGCTCGTGCACGAGCCGGTCGGGGCGGCGACGGGCGCCGCGCCGGGGGACCGGGTGGTCGTGTCGTGGTCGGCGGCCGACTGCGTGCTCGTCGAGGGAGCGGGATGACCCGCATCCTGCACCGGGATCGGCGGGATCGGCCGGCGCTCACCCCGCCACGCGGCGAGGCCGTCGAGCTGCACAGGACCATCCCGGGGTACCGGCCGTCGCCACTGGTCGGGTTGCCGGCGCTGGCGGAGCGGATCGGAGCCGCGCGCGTCGACGTCAAGGTGGAGAGCGACCGGTACGGCCTGCCCTCCTTCAAGATCATGGGGGCGTCCTGGGCGGCGGTCGAGGCGTTGCGCCCCTGGCTCCCCCCGGCCTGGCGGCCCGGGGACGGGCTCGACGCGCTCGCGGGCAAGCTGCCGTCGCTGACGCTGGTGGCCGCCACCGACGGCAACCACGGCCGGGCGCTCGCCCGGGTCGGGGCCCTGCTCGGTCTCGGCGCCCGGATCCTCGTGCCGTCCGCACTGAGCGCGCAGCGGATCGCGGACATCGAGGCCGAAGGCGCCGAGGTCGTCGTGGTCGACGGCACCTACGACGACGCGGTCGCGGCGTCGGCGGCCGGGAAGGACGGCGACGTCCTGGTCTCGGACACGTCGTGGCCCGGCTACGAGCGGGTGCCCGGCGCGGTCATCGACGGGTACGCGACGATCCTCGCCGAGACCGCCGAGCAGCTCGTCCGCCCACCGGACCTGGTGATCGTCCAGCTCGGGGTGGGCGCGTTCGGCGCCGCCGTGCTGAGGCACTTCCGCACCGGTGGCAGGGACCCGGCGGTGGTCGGAGTGGAGCCCACCACGGCGGCGTGCGTGATGGCCTCGCTGGCGGCGGGACGGCTGGTCACCGTGCCCGGCCCGCACGACTCGGTCATGGCTGGGCTCAACTGCGGCACACCGTCGCTCGTCGCATGGCCCGTACTGCAGACCCTCGACGCCGTGCTCGCCCTCGACGACGACGCCGCGCGGCAGGGCGTACGCGTCCTCGGCGAGCACGGCATCGCCGCCGGCGAGTGCTCCGGGGTCGCGGTGGCGGCCGCGGAGGAGTTGCTGACCGGCCCGGACCGCGCCCGCCTCGGCCTCCCGGAGCGGCCGTCCGTCCTGCTGTTCGCCACGGAGGGGATCACCGACGAGGCGGCGCACGCCGCGGCCACGGGACAGGAGCAGAGATGACCGAACTCGCCATCCCCGGTCTCGCCGACGAGCTGAAGGACCGGCACCGGCGCCTGCTCGACGGCCTGCGCGAGGTGGGCGGCGCGTGCCTCGTCGCGATCCGGGACGAGAGCGTCGCGTACCTGACCGGCTACACGACGATGACCTGGAAGATGCACAGCAGGCCGGTCGTCGCCGTGCTCACCGCGGACGCGCGGTTGATCGTGGTCGCGGCCGAGACCGAGGTCGACTCGGCCCGGCTGCGCATCCCCGGCGCCGACGTCCGTTCCTACGTGCTGCTCGAACCGCCGCCCGCGCCGGGCCTGCCCGACGGCCCGATCCAGTTCGCGCCGCACGCCGCGCGGGTGCTGGGCGAGGCGATCGAGGACGCGGGCGACGGGCCGATCGCCGTCGACGGCCTCGACGCCGTCTGGCCGCCCGTCGGGCAGCTCACCCGCCTGATCCCGGGGATCGCCGACCGGCTCGTCGACGCCTCCGCGCTGGTGTGGAAGGCCCGGCTGCGCAAGAGCCCGTGGGAGCTGGACCGGATGCGCACCGCGGCGGCCGTGCTCGACCGCGCCTACGCCGCCGTCGTCGACCGGATCCGGCCGGGCATGACCGAGCGCCAGATCTCGGCACAGTTCTCCATCGCCCAGCTGGAGGCCGGCGCGCACGAGGTCGGCCCGCACGCCGCGGTCGCCCACCCGAACCGAGGGCTCTTCGGCGCACCGACCGACCGCGTCTGGGACGCCGACGAGCTGCTCTACCTCGACGGCGCCGCGATCGTCGACGGCTACTGGTCGGACTACTGCCGCACCTTCGCCGTCCGCCCGCCGCGCCCGGAGGAGAAGGCCGGGTACGCGCGGGTGCGCGCGGGCCTCGAGGCGGCGCTCGCCATCCCGCCGGCCGGCCGCACCGCCGCCGAGATCGGCGCGGCGATGGGTGCCGCGATGAACATCGCGCCCGAGGCGGTCGGCTTCGGCCGGTTCGGCCACGGCATCGGCTTGCACGTCCCCGAGCTGCCGTCCCTGCACGCCGCCGACCCGACGGTGATCGAGCCGGGCTTCGCGCTGTGCATCGAACCCGCGGTGCTGCACGAGGGGATCAACTTCGTCGCCGAGGAGGAACACGTCGTCACCATCGACGGCTACGAGGCCATCTCGCCTCCCGCTCCCGACGGGATCATCGTGCTGTGACCGCGGACGTGGATCTGCCGGCCGAGGTCGCGCGGGTCGAACCCCTTCTCGTCGCGGTGCGCCGCGAGGTGCACGAGCACCCCGAGCTCGCGTTCGAGGAGTTTCGCACCGCGGCGCTCGTCGCCGATCGGTGCGCGGAGCTGGGCCACGAGGTGCGGTCGGGAGTGGGCCGGACCGGCGTTCTCGCCGAGCTGGACAGCGGCCGACCCGGACCGGTCCTGCTCGTCCGGGCCGACATGGACGCGCTGCCCGTGCAGGAGGCCGACGACGACCGGGTGTCCCGCTCCGCGGTTCCCGGTGTGATGCACGCGTGCGGGCACGACGGTCACGTCGCCGTCGCGCTGGGGGTGGTCGAGGTACTCAGCAGGCTGCCGACGGCGTGGTCCGGGCGGGTGCGGATGTGTTTCCAGCCGGCCGAGGAGACCGACGCGGGTGCCGCGGCGATGATCGCCGACGGTGCCCTCGACGGGGTCGACCTGGCGGTCGGGCTGCACCTGCAGTCGGGGATCGCGGCGGACACGGTGGCCGTCGGCGCCGGCGTGCAGTGGGCGGCCGCGGACGAGCTGCGGATCACCGTGCACGGCGTCGGCGGTCACGCCGGGGCGCCGGAGGGCACGGTCGACCCCGTCCAGGTGGGGGCCGAGATCGCGCTGGCGATGCGGGAGATCCGCGGCGAGCCGCCGGTCAGCGTGGTGATCGCGCAGTTCACGGCGGGCACAGCGGCCAACGTCGTACCGTCGGTGGCGCGGCTGCGCGGCACGGCCCGGGCGATGGGTGCCGCGGAGCGCGACGCACTGCTCGCCACGGTCCGCTCGACCTGCGCGGCGATCGCGGCCCGCCACGGCGCGGAGGTCGCCGTGGAGCTCGGCCCGCACGTCCCGGCACTGGTCTGCGACGACGGGGTCACCGAGCAGGTCCGCACGCGGCTGCGGGCGTCGTTCGGCGAGCGGGTCGTCCCGGGACGGCCGACGACGGGCACCGACGACATGGCCCGTTTCCTCGCCGAGGTGCCGGGCTGCTACTTCCGCGTCGGAACCGGCACCGACACCCCGCACCACCACCCGCGGTTCGACCTCGACGAACGCGCGTTGCCGGTGGCGACCCTCGCGCTCACCGAGGCCTGCCTCAGCATTCTCGGTGGCTGACCCCAATCAACTCCACCGAGCGCCCACCTGCCGACGGATGTCGCCGCGGCGGTCGACACCGTGATGACGCTGCCCCACGTCACCACCCGGGTCGACCTCACCCTGGGGTGACCTGCGAGGAGCATGGGGCACGTGCCGACCTACGAACTGCGTCCCGCCGGATGGGTCAGGTCCCCGCTGACCGATCGCAGCGCGGCGCCGAAGCAGGGTGACGAGGGCGCGCCGCCCGCCCGGATCGAGGTCGACCGGGAGTTCGCGGAGGCGATGGCCGGCCTCGAGGTCGGAGCCACCGTGATCGTGCTGACGTGGCTCCACGAGGCGGATCGCGGCGTGCTGTCCGTGTACCCCCGTGACGACGTGACGAGGCCGCTCACGGGCGTCTTCGCGACGCGGTCGCCGGACCGGCCCAACCCGGTGGGCCTGCACGTCGTCACGATCGCCGGCATCGAGGGCACCACCCTCGACGTGCGCGACCTCGAGGCGATCGACGGCACACCGGTGATCGACATCAAGCCGGTGCTCGGCCCGGAGCGCTGATCACGCCGGCGGTCGGGCCTGTGACGGAGGCGACGCAGCGGATCTCGGCGTCGGAGAAGTGGGGTCGTCCGCGCTCGCGCAGCAGGGTGAGGGCGCCCCAGGTCTCGGAGTCGTCGACGAGCACGGCGCGCAGGCCGCGGTGGGCGAGCCGCACGATCTCGCCGCGTGTGCGTTGCGCTGACACGCCGGGTGGGACCACCCTGCCGGGACGGGATTCCCGCCGTCTGTCCACGGGCCCCGAGCCCCTGACGGCCGGGCGTCTACCATCCGCCGCATGATCGTGGAGCCGCTGTGTCCTGGCTGATCTGGGCGGTGGCGGGTGGTGCGATCCTCGTCGCCGGCTTCGGCGTCGCCGCCGTGCCGAAGCTGCGGGCTCGCGCGACCGATCGGGAGGTCGCGTGGTCGACCGCGCGGACGGCGATCGAGAGCGCCACGGTGAGCCGCGACGCCTGCGCCCATCGGTCGGAGGCGGCCGAGGCGGCACTGGCCCGAGCGGGCGCCATCGTCGCCGGTGGTGGCGGCGCCCGCGCGGCGCGGAGCGCGACGAAACATGCGAGGCGGGCCGACCGCCTGTGGCGGGCGGCCGCCGGTGAATAGCCTCCCGATCCGCAGGTCGTCGATCGTCGGGATCGTGCGCGTCGTGCTCGCCGTCGCCGCGGTCGCCTGCGTCGTCTTCTTCGTCGCCGCCCAGGGCCGCGGTGCGCAGGTCACCTACGGCTCCGGTGCCGCGCCGGAGGAGAGCCCGAGCGCTCCGCCGGAGCAGCCGACGGTCGACCTGCCGTCGGCCCCGGAGATGGCCGCGATGCTGGACGAGGAGCCGGTCGTCCGCCTGCCCGGCGCCGTCGCCGCGTGGGACGAGGAGCGGGTGCGGCAGGCCATCGGCGACCGCGACGTCCGGATCATCGCCGCGCCGCCGGGGCTCACGAAGGAGCAGCGCTCGGCGTTCGCGGAGGTCGACTTCGAGGTCCGCCGCGATCTCGAGGACGACGCGGACCTCACCGTCCTCACGATCAGCGGGACGCGGGTGTCCGGCGGCATCTACGAGGTCGCCCCGAGCACCCTCGACGAGTGGCGGGCGCAGTTCGGGCGCAACGACGTGACCGCGCCCATGATCGCCCTGATCAACCAACTGATCGGGTCGGGCGACGAACCGGTCGAGGGCCCGGCGGACGAGCGGCGGGAACCGACCCCCGACGAGCTCGAGGTGGTCGCGGAGCAGCTGCGCGAGTCCGGCCGGTTCACCGCGCCCGGGGCGTCGTTGACCGACGTGCCGGCCGACGCCTCGGCCGAGGCGTTCGGCGGCGTGCCCGCGATGTACGCCGCGTTCCCCGTGCAGCCGGCCGGGGAGCGGGTGCCCGACTACGGGCCCGCGCTCGCGCGGCTGTTCCCCGAGACCGCGATCGTCGTCCTGTACGGCTCGTGGATCGAGTACCACGGCCCGCACGCCGCCGACTTCGCCGAGGTGGCCGCGGCCGGGTACTACGCGCAGTACGGCAGCGTGCTCGCACGGGGGCCGTACCCCCAGGACGACGTGCTGCGCGTGTACCTGCGCCAGGTCGCGAGCGTCCGCTACGCGGGCCTGTTCGACCGGCCGCTGCCCTACACGCCGTTCGACCCGCTCTCCGTCACGCTCCCCGCCCTGCCCTGGATCTTCGCGGGCTGCGCGGCGCTCCTGCTCGCGCTGTCCGCTCGGCCCCTGCTGCGCCGCACGGCGGCGAGACCGCTGGGCACGGCCGGCCGGCTCGGCGAGCTGAGCGCGCTGGCCGTCGAGGTCTCCGGGCTCACCGAGAAGGCGCAGGACCCGGCGTTCGCCCGGGCGATCGTCCACCTGCGGGCCGCGCGCGACGCCATCGCGGGAGGGCTGCCCGACCGGCACGTCCACCGGCTGCTCGACCATGCCGCCGAGGAGCTCGACCGCGTCGGCCGGGCCGTCCCGGTCGACGGGTACCGGCCCGCCGACAACCTCCGGAGGCAGCGGGCGTGAAGCAGATCATGCGTCAGCTGGGGACGGCGTTCGGGCTCGGCGCCGTGGCCTGCGTGCTGCTGGCGGGCTGGGCGGTGTGGACCGCGGGCCTGTTCGACGGACCCGCCGCGCGGACGGTGCGGACGACGTCGGTCTACGCGGCACCGGGGGTCGGGCTCGACACGGCGGCCGCCGAGCGGATCATCGGCAACCGGCGGCTCGTCGTCGTCATGCTCGAGTCCGGGTCCGACCTGGACGCCGCGTGCGACGGGCTGGGCAACGCAGCGGCGGGCACCCTCGCGCTGTTGATGTCCCCCGAGGACGACGAGTTCGACACCTACGGCTGCGGCTTCCTCGACGGCGGGGACGTCGACGACGAGGGCTTCGGCGAACGGGCCGTCGCCGAGACCCGGATCGGCGCGGGCGTCGACGGGTTCTTCGACCGGCCGCTGGACGCGCTGAAGGTCGTCGTCACCAATTACGACCAGCTCGTCGACCTCGGCGTCCTGCCCGACGACGCCCGCACGTTCAGCCCGCCCCTGCCGCGGTACCTGATCGCGGCCGCCGCGATCAGCGCGGTCGTCGTCGGGGCGCTCGCGCTGTACCTCGTGGCGCACCGGGCTGGCCG
This sequence comes from Pseudonocardia zijingensis, assembly GCF_042657305.1. Lineage (NCBI taxonomy): Bacteria > Bacillati > Actinomycetota > Actinomycetes > Pseudonocardiales > Pseudonocardiaceae > Pseudonocardia > Pseudonocardia zijingensis. Next base: position 91,639 of record NZ_JBHSKO010000014.1, read on the forward strand.
CCGGGCGGTGGTGCGCAGCGTCCGCCGCGAGGAGACCGGTGACAGCCGGGGACTGCTGAGCGCCGAGATGGCGCTCGTCGCGCGCCAGATCATCGACATCGACGGCCTGCCCGGTCAGAAGCGCGCCGCGCAGCACGCACGCCTCGCAGTCGACTACGCCACTCTGCTCGACGAGATCGCGGCCGCCGACCGCGACGGCTGGACCGACTACGAGCAGTTCACCGACCGGGCCAGGACGCTGTCCGGGCAGCTGCGAGGGCTGAAGTAGGGCGACGTGCTGCCGATGAGCCCGATCGTGGCCACGGGACGGGTCACCCGCGCGGTGCGGCAGCGGCGGCGGCCGCGGCCCGGCCGGCCTGGGAGGCGGCCTCGAGCGCGTCCTTCTTCATCAGGGCGGCGGTCTCCAGGAGCGGCTCCATGGCGGGGTTGACGCCGGCCAGCGTGAGCTCGCGTTCGATCAGGGTGAGGTCGGCGCCCCACACGTCGGCGACGATGCGCCGCAGGTAGGCGGTGTTGTGGTCCCAGCCCTCGCGAGGGGTACCGGGCCCGTACCCGCCGCCGCGGGTGGTGAGCACGATCGCGGGCTTGCCGTCGAGCAGCCGCTCGCCGTTCTCCCCGCCGGCGACGGTCAGGTCGATCCAGGTCTTGACGTGCTGGGAGACGCCCCAGTTGTAGAGCGGCAGGGCCAGGATCGCGGCGTCGGCCCGGCGCAGCTCGTCGGCCAGCGTGCGGGCCAGGGCGATGGCGTCGCGCTGGGCCGGGGTGCGGTGCTCCTCGGGGGTGAACCCGCCGTGGATCGCGGTGGTCCAGGCGTCGGCGGACAGCGGCTCGGCGCCCAGGTGGCGGCGGATGAAGGTGGTGCCGGGGCGGGTGGCGGACCACTCGGCCTCGACGGCGTCGGCGAGCTCGCTGCTGGCCGAGCGGGGGCCCTGGATGCTGGCGTCGATTCGCAGGACGGACATGTGGATGCGATCTCCCATGAGAGGGGGTTGAATGTTCAACTCCAAGGTGCCATGCCAAGGTTGAATGTTCAAGTCACGATAGGATGATCGCCCGTGACCGCTCCCACGCCATGGCTCGACCCGGACGAACAGGCCGCCTGGATGTCGCTGATGGCGATGGTGATGACCCTGCCGCCGGCGGTCGACGCGCAGCTCAAGCGCGATTCGGGCCTGAACTTCTTCGAGTACTCGATCTTGTCGCAGCTGTCGGCGCCCCCGGACCGGGCGCTGCAGATGACCCAGCTGGCCAAGCTGGTCGGCGGCACGCTGTCGCGGCTGTCGCATGCCGCGAGCCGGCTGGAGAAGCAGGGCCTGGTGCGTCGGCGCGTGATCAGCGGGGAGTCGCGGTGGACCGAGCTGGTGCTCACCGACGAGGGCATGTCGGTGCTGGCCGCCGCGGCGCCCGGTCACGTCCGGGAGGCGCGGCGGCTGGTGTTCGACCGGCTCACCCGTGAGCAGGTCGCCCAGCTGCGGGCCATCGCGGGGGCGCTGACCGAGGCGGCGTCGCCGGAGGTCGCGGCCACGCTCGAGGGGGCGATCAAGGAGGCTGACGCCGCGCGTCCCGACGAACCGGCCTCGTGAGGAGAGGGTGGGGAACGGTGCGTGAACCCGTCGGCCGGAGCGGAGTGGGAGTGGGATGCCGAAGAAGGTCGATCACGAGCTGCAGCGGCGCCGGATCGCGGAGGCGCTCTGGCGGCTCGTGGGCCGTGGTGGGCTCGAAGCGGTCAGCATGCGCGACGTCGCCGCGGAGGCCGGGCTCAGCTCGGCGCAGCACTACTTCGCCAACAAGGACGAGATGCTGCGGTTCGCGCTGGTGTACCTCGTGGAGCGCTCCACCCGGCGCATCCACCAGCGCATCGCCGACTCACCCGAGCGCGTGCCCCCGCGGACCGTCCTGAAGGACGTCATCGCCGATCTCCTGTTCTCCGAGGAGCAGTACCGCGACCAGGCGCGGGTGTGGGCCGGATACCTGGCGAAGGCCACGGTCGAGCCGAAGCTGGCGGAGTTCTACCAGACGGTTTACGCCGAGCTGGGCGACGTCGTCGCCGGCCTGTTCCGCGCTGCCCGGGATACGGGGGGCGCGCCCGCCGACCTGGATCCGGACCGTGCCGCCGTCAGCCTGCTCGCCCTCGCCGACGGCCTGACCCTGCACGTCCTCATCGGGCTGCGCACGCACGAGACGGCGCTGGCCGCCCTCACCGACCACCTCGACGCGCTGCTGCGGACGTCCGACGACGGCTGAGATCGATGGCCGAAAATGGTGGGGCACGCGTACGCCAAGATCCGGGCCTGATCCCCCGACCGACTCTCGGCCGGTCGCCGATCGGAGCCGCTTCGGCCGATCCACCACCGAGCCCGCGGGTCCCACCCGCGGGGGAGGCGACCGGCCTCCGCGGGGGATCCGGGCGGCGGGCGGGGCGGCGAGGGTCGGGGCATGTCGACGTTCCGACCCGATCTCGTGCCGACGTGGGCCAGGGTTGCCGCCTGGGCGGTGCCGCTGACGGTCCTGCCCTCCGCCGTCTGGCGGGTGGTCGACTGGGCGAACGGCCTGGCCCGCGGCGGGCACGTGTGCGCCACGCCGGGCGAGCCGGTGTGGGAGCTGGTGTACGTCCCGTCGCTGTCCGTGGTGTCGCTCGGGCTCGCCCTGCTGACGACGGGCCTGGTGCAGGAATGGGGTGAGGTGCTCCCGCGGTGGCTGCCGGTGGTCGGTGGGCGCCTGGTGCCCGCCCGGCTCGCCGTGGGCGCCGCGACGACGGGGGCGCTGCTCGTGACAGCGTTCCTGGTGCGGGGTGTCATCGGCGGCGAGCCGCGCCACCCGCTGCCGCCCGGCTGCACCCCACCCGGCTGGGACGTGCTCGTGTTCTACCTGCCGATGGTGCTGTGGCCGCCCCTGCTGCTCGCGGTCACCTGGCACTACCACCTACGCAGGCGCGCCGCGGAGCACGCAGATCGACCGGTAGCCGGATCGGCTCGACGGTCGGAAGGTTGATCCTCCGGCCGGTCTCGCCGTGGCGCTGGTCGACGAGGCGGAGCTGGCGGCGCACCGCCGCACCCGGTTCATGGTGGCGTACTGATCGGTGCTCGCCTCCTCGGGCAGCCCGTCACGCGTAGTCGGGCACCTGCACCGTCGCGCCGTCGGCGAGCGCGGAGGCGTGCGCGCAGATCCCGGGTGCCGTCCACGCGGCCGCGCGCCGGGCGTCGACGAGCGGCGCCCGCCCGTCCACGACGCTGCGCACGAACTCGTCCACGAGGAACGGGTGCGAGCCACCGTGGTCCGCGCCCACCTCGACCTCGGCCAGCATTCCCGGCAGCCGCACGGCCGTGGGCCGGACGAACCGCCGCAGCGGCTCCGGCAGCAGCTCGGGGTGGTCGGGTGGGGCGAGCGTGCTCGTCTCGACCCGGTTGCCGCGCCGCCCCGGCGCGGGGCCGGACATGTCGAACACGGTCAGCTCGCCCTCGTTGTCGATCGGCCACTCGACGCCGCGACGGTCGCCGTAGATGGAGAACCCCTCGATGTAGCTGCGGGCGGTCTGGGAGAACGACATCTGGATGTCGGCGAGCACGTCGCTGTCGCGCAGCCGGAACAGCCCCATCTCCGTGGGGAACGGGTTGTCGAAACCACCGGTGCGGCGGGTCTCGGCGAGCCGCCCCGCGCCCTGGCACCGGACGCTCGCGACGGTCGTGTCGAGCAGCGAGAGGATCGGCGACAGCGCGTGCGTCACGTAGTGCATCGGCGGGAAGCCCTGCCAGTACGCGGGGAAGCCGTCGAGGTTCTGGATGTGGTAGCCGCGGTAGAGGGTGAGCTCGCCCAGCTCGCCGGCGCGGTGCATCCCGGAGACGGCGAAGTACTCGCGGGCGAAGACCGTGGTCTCCATCATCATGTAGTTGCGGCCGGAGGCCTCCTGGGCCGCGATGACGCGGTCGAGGTCCTCCAGCGTGGTGGCCATCGGCACGGCGCAGGCCACGTGCTTGCCCGCCTCCAGCGCGGCGACCGAGAGGTCGGCGTGCGTGTGCACCGGCGCGAAGACGTGCACCGCGTCGATGCCCGGGTCGGCGAGCGCGTCGGCGACGTCGCCGTACCCCGCCGACAGCCGGTACCGCTCGGCCAGCGCGGCACGGCGCTCGCGGTCGGGCTCGACCAGCACGACCCTCGCCACGTCGGGGTGGCTGAGGTAGATCGGCACGAACTCGGCGCCGAAGCCCAACCCGGCGACGGCGACGACGAGGCCGGCGCCACCGCTCACGAGAAGGCCACCTGCTCCTCCTCGCCGGTCAGGAACACCACGCCGCCGGTGACGAAGTTGTCGAGGTCCGCGCTCGCGGCGACGCCCTCCGGCGAGGCGAGCGCCGCGTCCATGGCCGCCTTGTCCTCGGCGTAGAGCTCCGCGACGAGGATCCAGTCGGGGTTCCCGTCGGTCCACTGCAGGTTCCAGCCGGTGAGCCCCTGCATCTTCCGGGCCAGCGGGACGTGCGTCTCCGTGTAGTAGCGGCGGAACGCCTCGGGGTCGGTCGGCGTGCCGTAGAGGATGGTCATCCGGTACACGTCAGCTCGCCTCCGTCGGGGTGGTGGTCGTGCTCGGCAGCTCGATCTGCAGGTAGGAGCGCATGTGGTCGACCATCGCGACCTCTGTGGGCAGCCGTTCCATGCTGGAGGCGCCGAGGAAGCCCTGCACACCGGGCACGTCCCGGATCACCTCGGCCGCCTCGGTGGGGGAGTGGATCGGCCCGCCGTGGCACACGACGAGCACGTCGGGGTTCTTCGCCCGCGCGGCGGCGGCGAGCTCGGCGACCTTCTCCTTCGCCTCCGCGAGCGAGAGCGCCGTCCGCGCCCCGATCATCCCGGACGTCGTGAGGCCCATGTGCGGCACGACGACGTCCGCGCCGGCCTCGGCCATGGCCGCCGCCTCGTCGGGGTTGGCCACGTAGGTGCAGGTGAACAGGTCCAGCGCGTGCGCGGCGGCGATCATGTCCACCTCCTTGTCGAAGCCGAGGCCGGTCTCCTCGAGGTTGGCGCGGATGATCCCGTCGAACAGGCAGACGGTCGGGTAGTTCTGCACGCCGGAGAACCCCGCCTCGGCGACCGTGCGCAGGAACTGCGGCATCAGCCGGAACGGGTCGGTGCCGCAGACCCCGGCGAGCACCGGCAGGTCGCGCACCACCGGCAGTACCTCGGTGCCCATCTCCATCACGATCGCGTTGGCGTCGCCGTAGGGCATGAGGCCCGCCATCGAGCTGCGCCCCGCCATCCGGAAGCGGCCCGAGTTGTAGATGACGACGAAGTCGAGGCCCGCCGCCTCGGCGCACTTCGCCGACAGGCCGGTGCCTGCGCCGCCGCCGATGATCGGCCGCCCCTGCGCCACCTTCGCGCGCAGGCGGTCGACGAGCTCGGATCGGGTGGACATGGAAGATCACGTGCCTTTCGTGCTGAGGATGGCCCGGTCCACCGCCGCGCCGATGTGGCGGGCGAAGGCCGGGTCGTTCACGGCGAGGTCGTGGACGTGCAGGGGGATGCGCGGGTCGAGCGCCGCCTGCAATGCGTCGATCAGCGCGGCGTCGGCCTCGGGGTCGTGGAACGGCCCGCCCGGCGCGGAGATCTGGGAGAAGCCCCGCCGCGGCACGTGGACCTCGACGAACGCGCGGGCCCCCGCGAGCTTGCGCGCGATGATCCGGCCCAGCTCCGCGTTCTCGGCGGGGGAGGTGCGCATGAGCGTGACCGACGGGTTGTGGGCGAGCAGGTGCCGCCCGGCGTGCTCGGCGGGCACGGTGTCACGCGGGCCGAAGTTGACCATGTCCAGGGCGCCGACGCTCACCACCTGCGGCACGCCGTGCGCCGTGGCCGCCTCCAGCCGGTGCGGTCCCGCCGTGCAGACGCCGCCGACCAGCTCGTCGGCGAGCTCGGTGGTGGTGACGTCGGCGACGGCGGCGAACAGCCCCGAGGCGATCAGGGACTCGAAGGTGCGCCCGCCGGTGCCGGTGCAGTGGAAGACCTGCACCTCGGCGTTCGCCCCCAGGTGCTCGCCGACGGCCTGCACGCACGCGGTGGTGACGCCGAACATCGTGGCGCCCACGACGGGGCGGTCGGCTGCGACGGGGACCGGTGGTCCGGTGACCATCCCGACGACGGCGTCGGCCGCCCTGGCCAGCACGGGGGTGCTCACCGAGTTGAGCCCGGCGATGTCGACGACCGGGTAGATCATCGTGAGATCGCTGGTGCCGACGTACGGGCGGGTGTCGCCGGCGACCACCGTCGACACGAGCACCTTCGGCACGCCGAGCGGCAGCACCGGGGCCACCTCGCTCATCACGAAGCCTGCGTTCGACCCGCCGAGCACGACGACGGCGGCCACCCGGCCCGCCCGGTGCAGCTCGCGCACCACGGCGGCGGCGCCGCGGGCCATCGCCGAGACGGCGGCGTTCCGGTCCCCGGCAGCAACCAGCCCGTCGTGCTCGGCGCCCGCCGCTTCCGCCACAGCACGCCGGTCGACGTCGGCGGCGAGCCCCGGCTCGCCCAGCACGGACGTGTCGACCAGCAGGCAGGGCACCCCCGCCGCCGTGATCCGGTCGCGGACGAACCCGTACTCGGCGTGCTTCGTGTCGAGCGCGCCGACGAGCACGACGTTCACTTGACCGCACCCAACGACAACCCGCTGATCAGCCGCTTCTGGGAGACCGCGAACACCACCACGAGCGGCAGCGAGGTGAGCACCGCGAGCGCCATCAGCCCGTTCCAGTTGGCGGCGTAGGTGGTGTTCTGCGACGCGAGCAGGCCGCTGACCGGCGGCACCACGCCGGGCGGCAGCAGGTTGATCGCGTAGACGAACTCGCCCCACGCGTTGATGAAGACGACGCTGGCGACGGTGAACACGCCGTTGCGCATCATCGGCACGGTGATCGAGCGGAACGACCGCCACGGCCCGGCCCCGTCGATCACGGCGGCTTCGTACAGCGCCCGCGGGACGTCCTGCGCGTACGGCCGCAGCAGCATGATCGCGAACGGCAGCATGACCGCGACGTCGGCGAGGATCAGGCCGGGGAGCGTGTTGAGGATCCCCCACTGCGCCAGCACGCTGAACAGCGGGATCACCGTCATCGGCTGCGGGATCATCTGCAGGACGAGCAGCCCGGCGAGCGCGACCGCGATCACCCGCGCCGCGCCGCCGCTGAGGCGCTCCGCCGCCGCGAACGCCGCCGGCACCCCGAGCGCCACGACCACGACCGTGACGACCACGCTGATCTGCACCGAGGTGACGATCGCCGCCGCGCCCTCGCCGACCACCTCGCGGTAGGTGTCGAGGGTGGGGGCGAACACGACCCCGTTCGGGTCCGTGAGCACCTGCGTGGTGCTCTTGAACGACGTCACCACGATCCAGGCGAGCGGCACGGCGTACGCCAGCGCGAGCAGGGCCTTGACGACGGCGAACAGCGCCCGGGTGGGAGCGGTGATCATCCCGGGGATCATCGGGGGACCTCCGCGTTGACCCGGCGCACGTACGGCACGGCGCAGGCGGCGACCACGATCATCGACAGCACCGCGACGGTGGCGCCCGTGCTCATGTCGAACTGGGTGAACGCGGTGTAGTAGGACAGCACCGGCAGGGTGTTGGTCGAGGTGCCCGGCCCGCCCTCGGTGAGGACGTAGACGAAGTCGAAGCTCTTGAACGCGTAGACCACCGTGAGGATCGCGAGGATCCACATGGTGGGCCGCAGGAGCGGCAGCACGATGCGGGCCCGCGTGGTCCAGTAGCCCGCCCCGTCGATCGCGGCGGCCTCGAGGACCTCCCTCGGCACGGCGAGCATCGCGCCGCGAAGGATCAGCGTCGAGAACGGCAGCGCCGACCAGGCGACGACGCCCGCGACCGTCCACAGCGCCGCGCTGGGCGAGCTCAGCCAGGGCACCGGCCCGATCCCGACGACGCCGAGCACCGAGTTGAGCACCCCGGAGTCGTCGAGCAGGAACTTCCAGACGCTGCCGCTGACCAGCGGCGGCAGCGCCCAGATGAACACCATCAGTCCGAGCACGGCGCCGCTGCCCCGGCCCGGTTCGGCCAGCACCGATGCGCAGACGAAGCCCAGCACCAGGTTGGAGGTGAGCAGCACGGCGCACACGCCGAGCGTGCGCCACAGCGCGTACCAGGTCTCGGGGTCGCCGAGCGCGTCGGCGAAGTTGTCGAGGCCGACGAGCGACCAGCCGCCGACGATGTTGCTCGGCCCGACGTCGCTCACCGACATCTGGAACAGCACGACGAGCGGGTAGAGCGCCATGGCGACCAGCACGACGGCGGCGGGCACGCCGAAGCCGAGCGGGGTGATCGCGCTCCGGCGTCTCTCCGGTGGGGCCTGCGGGGGTGCCGCGACCTCCGGGATCTTCGTGGCGAGCCCGCTCATGCGCATCCTCCGCCGCCCTGCTCACGTGCCTCGGCGACGCTCTCGATCGCGTCCCGCGCCCCGTCCTCCGGCGACTGCTCCCCGGAGATCACGGAGCTGACCGCGGTGCCGAGCGCCTTCTGCATGGCCGCGGTGTTCGGGTTGTTCGGCCACGGGGCCGCGTCGCGCGTGGCGGCGACGAACGGGGCGACCAGGGGGTCCTGCTGGATCTCGGGCGCCGCGGCGGCCTGCTCGTGCAGCGGGATGGAGCCCGCCGCCTCGTACACGGCCAGGCCGCTCTCCGGCGACATGAGCTGCTCCAGGAACTTCCACGCGAGGTCGGGGTGCTGCGACTTCGACCCGATCGCGAAGCCCTCCCCGCCGGGGAAGACCTGGCTCCTCCCGCCCGTGGGCGCCGGGAACTGCGCGGTGCCGTAGCGGAACCCGGCCTCCTTGACGTTGCCGAGCTGCCAGTTGCCGTTGAGCGCGAACGCGTAGCGGCCCGTCATGAACTGCTGCCACGACGCGTTCTGGTCCCAGGTGGCCGCGGCGCGCGGCAGCGAGTCCGTCTCCCGCCACGCGGCGATGCGCCGGAACGCCTCGGTGACCTGCTGGGCCGACTCCGCGAGGTTGCAGTAGCCAACGCCCAGGCCGAGGAGTTGTGGCGCGAAGAGCCATGCGCCCTCCACGTCGGCGGCGCCGGAGAGTGCGACGCCCCCGTACTTCCCGCCGGCCTCGACCGTCTCCATGGCGGCCTGCAGCTCGTCGAGCGTGGTGGGGGGAGCGAGGCCGTACTCGTCGAGGATGTCCTGGTTGTAGTAGAGGCCGACCAGGTTCGTGTACGACATCAGGTTGTAGATGCGGCCCTCGTCCTCCCAGGTGGCGTGGTCGGGGAAGCGGTCGGCGTCGGGGAAGGACTCCCAGTGCGGCGTGAGGTCGCGCATCACGCCGCCCGCGACGAGGGTCGGGAAGTCGACCACGATGTTGTTGGTGAACAGGTCGGGCGTGCTCCCCGTGGCCACCGACGCGAGCAGCTTCTGGTCCTGCTGGCTGCCAACCACCTGCACCAGCTCGATCTCGACGCCGGGGTTGCGCTCCTCGAAGCGCTGCACCTCGGCCTCGAGCCACTCCTTCTGGGTGCCGTCGTAGTACTGCCAGAACGTCAGCACGGTGCTGCCCGGAGTGCTCGCCGCGATGCTGGAGATCGCACAGCCCGAGAGCACCGGGCCCGAGGTCACCAGCAGGAGGGCGAGTGCCAGTGCGGGCAGGCGCGATCTCATCGGCGGGTCCTCCACAGCGGCGTGGGCGTCGGGCTGAGCCTAGGCAGGGTTATAGCGACGCACAAGATATATATGAAGATTGCCGACGTAATTGTCCGGACGTTATGTTGGCCGGATGGCCGTATCCGAGCGCAGCCACCCGCCGACCCCGGCGTCGGTGGAGGGTGCAGGCGTGCTGCTCGGGATGATCCGCAGCGGGCGGGCGCGCACCGTCACCCAGCTCGCGGACGCCATGGGCGTGGCGCGCTCGACGATCCTGCAGCGGCTCGACCACCTCCAGCGGCTCGGCCTCGTGCGCAGCGAGATGCGCACCGAGGGGGCGCGCGGCCGTCCCGCCGCCGTGTTCGGGTTCGACCCGCGCGCGGGCACGGTGCTCGCCGCCCACCTGGGACTCACCGGGGTACGGCTGGCCGTGACCGACCTCGACGGCGAGGTGCTCGCCGCCCGGTTCCGCACCGTCGACGTCGCGCGGGGCCCCGGCGCCGTGCTCGACCTCCTGCACGGCACGTTCGAGGAGCTCTCCGCGGAGGCCGCGGCCGGTCCCGTCGTCGGGGTCGGCGTCGGCACCCCCAGCACGTTCGAGCTGAAGGCCTACGCGCGCGGGCACGGTCTCTCGGCCGTCGGCTGGGACCGCGACGAGTTCCGCGACGCCCTCGCGGCGCGCTACCACGTGCCGGTGCTGCTCGACCTCGACGTCGCCATGCTGGCGCTGGCCGAGCACCGGGTGTCCTGGCCGGACGCCGAGGTGCTCGTGTGCGTCAAGCTCGGCACCCTGATCGACGCGTCGGTGGTGGTCAGGGGCCTGCCGGTGCGCGGGGCCGACCGCCTCGCCGGCGAGCTCGGGCACATCAAGGTCACCGACGCCGACGACCCGTGCGCCTGCGGGAGCGTCGGGTGCCTCGACGCGGTCGCGAGCGGCAGCGCGCTCGTGCGCCAGATGGTCGCGGCCGGCCGCCCCGTCGACCACGTCTCGCAGGTCGTGCAGCTCGCCAACGACGGCGACCGGGACGCGGTGCACCTCATCCGCCGCTCGGGCCGGCGCATCGGCGAAGTGCTGTCGTCGGTGGTGAACCTGCTCAACCCGGCGGGGATCTCGATGTGGGGCTACCTCACCGAGGCCGAGTCCCTGCTCGCCGGGATCCGCGAGTCGCTGTACCAGACGGCCCTGCCCGGTTCCAGCGAGAACCTCCGCCTCATCAACACGGCCCTGGGTGAGCTGGCCGGGGTCCGGGGCGCCGCGCTCTCCGTGATCGACATCGTGCTGGAGCCCCGCGCCGTGGACCGGGCGGTGCTCACCGGCTCCTGGTCGGCCTGAGGGCGGCCGCGAGCCGCTGCGGCCGTGCGCGGTTCCACAACCCCGGGCCCGCCACGACCTGTGGCTGGCGGTGCGGAGCCCAGCCCCCGGGTGCTGCGCCGGCCCGAGAAGCACCTCAGTGCAGGCGACACGACCGTGAGGTACTGCTGACCTTCCGATGCTTGGCGCGAGCAGCACACGGGGGCGCTCAGCCGCACTGTGAAGTGCGGCTCGCGCTCAGGCCGCCTCCCGGACGCGCTGCAGTCGATCAGGGTGCTGCCCCTCCACGGGTCACCGCCGCCTGCTCGGCAGTGGATCGGCGCGAAGCGCGTCCCGCATGATCGCCACGGCGATCTGCAGCGGCTCGAGGGGTCGGACGAAGAGGGTCAGTTCCTCGATCAGCCCTTCGGGGCCGGTCCGCCGGATCAGCACGCCGTCGACGGGGTGGTCACCCACGTGTGCGGTGAACTCCTCGAACCGCCGCCGCTCCGCTTCGCACCGCTGGCCCGGCTCGGGGTCGGTCAGGCACCGGCCGATCGTGGCGAGCAGGTGCGCGACGTCGTCACGGCCCCGGTAGTCGGCCACCGGGCTGTGGAACGCCACGGACGGAGCGAGCAGCGGCCGGACGGTGTCCGGCGTGGACGGTGCCAGCAGTGCGCGGATCATGATCGCCTCTCGCCACTTCGAATTTAGAAGCGAGTCTGCGACACCGCCGTGGGGCCTGTCAATTCACGGGGCACGGCTAGGCTGGCGCGCTGCAGCCGAGGCACGGAAAGAGGCTTGCGAATGCCGGTACGCCACACGGGCGCAGGCTCATGAGCGCGCAGCAGGCGCCCCGGCCCGCTCGCCCGGTGCGCGGATCACGCACCGGGCGTCCGATCATGGCGCTGCTCGACGTCCTCGGGCAGCGGTGGACGATGCGGATCATGTGGGAGCTGCACGGGCATGCTCCGTTGCCGTTCAACGCCCTCCAGAAGCGCTGCGACGGCATGTCCTCGAGCGTGCTCAGCCAACGGCTCGGCGTCCTGCAGGACGCCCGCCTGGCCGTCGCCGACGCCGACGGCTACCGCCTCACCACACTGGGGACCGAGCTCGTGGAGCACCTCCTGCCGCTGGTGTCGTGGTCGGAGCGCTGGGCCGCGGAGCTCGACGAGTCGTCACAGGCCTGAATCACCCGGGGTCGGGCCCGCGCACGAGCGGCCCGGCGCCCGGGATGAGTATCAGTATCGATCAGCAGTTCAGACCTGCCCGTATCCGCCATCGGCCTGGTAGTCGGCGCCGTTGACGTGGGAAGCGGCGTCCGAGGCGACGAAAGCGATGACCGCGGCCACCTCCTCCGCGGTGCCGGCCCGGGTCATCGGCGTCCCGGCGCCCATCCTCGAGAAGAACGCCTTCCGCGCCTCGTCGCCCGGGGCGAGCTGCGCGATGCCGGGCGTGTCCGTCGGGCCCGGACTCACCACGTTCACCCGGATCCCCCGCGGGCTGAGCTCCAGAGCCCACGTACGGGCCAGCGCCCGAACCCCGGCCTTGGACGCTGCGTAGACGCTCTGCCCGCGCGACGCCTTGTGCGCGGCCATCGACCCGACGAGCACCACGGCACCCCCGTCGACCAGCAACGGCAGCGCCTTCTGGACCGTCATGATCGTCCCAGCCACGTTGACGCCGAACACGGTGTCGATGATCTCCGTGGTGATCGAGCCCAGCGGGGCGGGCACGATCGCCGCCGCGTTGGCGACGAGCACGTCCAACCGGCCACTGCGCTCCTGCACCTGCGCGAAGAGCCGGTCGAGATCGTCGACGGAGGCCGAGTCGGCCTGGACACCGACGACGTCACCGGGGATGTCCGCGGCCGCTGCCTTCACGCGATCCCCGTCCCGGCCCGTGATGTAGACCGCGCCGCCGCGTGCGGCGATCTTCCGGGCCGTGGCGTGGCCGATACCGGCGCTGCCGCCCGTCACGACCGCGATCTTGCCGTGAAATGTGTCGCTCATCGAGATCTTCGTCCGTTCATGCTCGGAATCACCAGCGGTCCGAGCCTGAACCTCCTCCGATACCGGTGCTGAGAGCCTGCTCATACCGGTACTGACACCACCCGGCTACCTGCCACCGGCTCGGGCACGATGGTGGCGTGACAGCCACCGCACACGGTAAGGAACTCGGGTCGTTCCTGCGGTCACGGCGCGAACGGATCACACCCGACCAGGTCGGCATCCCGCCCGGCACCCGGCGGCGCACCCCAGGGCTCCGCCGCGAGGAGGTCGCCCAGCTCGCCGGGGTCGGCATCACCTGGTACACCTGGCTCGAACAGGGTCGGCCGATCAACGCCAGCGCCCAGGTGCTCGCCGCGGTGGCCCGGACCCTGCGCCTGACCGACGCCGAACGCGACCACCTCTACCGCCTGGCGGGGGTCCCCCAGCTCCTGGCCGACGTGGAACCCGCGCTCGACATCCCGGATGAGCTCCACGCCATCGTGCGGGCCCTGGATCCGCTGCCAGCGGTGCTGGTCAACGCCCGCACGGACGTTCTGGGCTGGAATCGGTCGTACGGTGCTCTACACCATCACCTGGTCAGCGCGCCGGCCGCCCAACGGAACACCATCTGGTACCTGTTCACGGCGCTGCAGGAGCACAGCCGCATCCTCAACCGCGACGAACAGGCACCGGAGGTCGTGGCCGGCTTCCGCTACAGCTACAGCCAGCACCTCAACGATCCGCAATGGCGCGATTTCGTCGCCCGCCTGCGCGACGCGAGCCCTCTGTTCGCCCGCTTGTGGGACACCGAAGACGTGGCCCCGCCCCGTCTGTGCGACAAGCACTACGACTTCCCGGAGATCGGGGAAATTCGTATCCGCTCCACCGGCATGGCCCTTGTCGACCACCCCGGTATCCGGATCGTCGTCCACACCCCCGCCGAGGATCGCAGCCGTGAACGCATCGATCGCGTCCTCCGTCGACCGGATTGGTCAGGTCGGGGTCGGCCGCCCGGCTCGCCAGTCAACGGCGGAGGCATGGGTGGGACCGTCAGCTCGGTGATGTGAACTCAGCGCACGTGCCGGTCCGCGCGGTCATCCCGCGGACGCGCGGTGGCGCTGCGAGCGGCTTCGGCGTGGACGATGCGGGTTCCGTGCCCGACGGGTACCTGCTCGCCGGCGCGGGGGCCGACCCGGCCGGGGCTGAACCGTCTCGCGGGGTCGGGAGCGGGCGAAGTAGGCGCCCGCGGGGACACGTGCCCGTTCGTACCCGGTGCGGTGGCCGCGGGCGCGGCACCTGGTACGCAATCGAGGTCGTCGGTTGCGCATCGCTGAGGGGCGCGGGTCCGGGCAGGTTCGTCAGTGGCGGCGTTCGCGGTACGCGCGGGTCTTGTGGCGGTTGCCGCAGGCGTTCATGTTGCACCAGCGTCCGCGGGCGTTGCGCGAGGTGTCGTGGAAGGCCCAGCGGCAGTCCGGTGCCGCGCAGAGCTTGATCCGCTTCCAGTCCCCCCGGCACGCGGCCTCGGCCACCGTCTCGACGAGGACGTCGAGCCACCGCCTCCCGGACCGGGCGGCCACCCGCATCCCGCCCGCGCCGTCCGGCACGAGCTGCAGCGGGTGGTCCGCGAACGCGGTGGCGGGGTCGGCCTCGCCCAGGAGCGACTGCCGCAGGGCCGTGCGGAGGGCGAGGGTGCCGGCCAGGTCGTCCTGGTCCAGGGCGGTGCCCGCGTCGGCCAGGTCGTGCGCGGCCAGCCAGCGCGCCAGTGCGTCCGGCGACGTCAGCTGGTCGCCGCCCGCGTGGATCTGCCCGTGCCTGCGGAACGACCGCTCGTCGACCGTGTTGAGGAATTCCTCGATCAGGCTGAGTCCAGGCACGACACCACCATAGTTGTTGACCGGTGTTGCTGGCTTGCGACACCTTTGTTAGCTTTCGCTGGTGTCGAACCGACAGGAGGAGAAGCCGATGACCGAGCCGCGACCGGTGCTCGACGTGTCCGCGGCCGACCTCGACGACCTCACCGCGCGCCTGCGCGCCACGCGGTGGGCGACGCCGTGGCCGGTCGACCCCTGGGAGGCCGGCACCGACGGTGCCGAGCTGCACCGCCTCGTCGAGTACTGGGCGTCGGGCTACGACTGGCGCGAGCACGAGGCGGCGATCAACGCCCTGCCGTCGCGGTTCGCCGAGATCGGTGGCACCTCCGTGCACTACCTGCGCTTCGACGCCGAACGCGAGGGCGCGTTCCCGATCCTGCTCGCGAACGGCTGGCCCAGCTCGTTCCTCGAGCTGATCGGCGTGGCGGAGCGGCTGTCCACGCCCTCCCGCTTCGGCGGCAGCCCGGACGACGCGTTCACCGTGGTCGTCCCGACCCTGCCGGGGTACGGGCTGAGCGCGCAGCGCCCCGCGCTCGACGGCGTGCTCACCCACGAGATCTGGCACCGGCTCATGCACGACGTGCTCGGGTTCGAGCGGTACGGCGCGCACGGCTCCGACATCGGCGCGGGGGAGGTCACCCTGCTCGGCGCGGCCCACCCGGAGGCGGTGGCCGGCCTGCACCTCCTGGACGCCGTCGACCCGCCCAGCTTCGACCCGGCGGGCCTCACCGCCGACGAGCGCGCCTACCTCGACGCGGAGCAGCGGTGGTTCGACGAGGAGCGCGGCTACTCCCACGAGCAGCAGACGCGTCCGCTCACCCTCGCGCAGGGGCTGACCGACTCACCGTCGGGCCTGCTCGCCTGGATCCTCGAGAAGTACCGGGCGTGGAGCGACTGCGGGGGCGACGTCGCCAGCCGGTTCAGCGACGACTTCCTGCTGACCCAGGCGTCGCTGTACTGGTTCACCGGCTCGATCTCCACCTCGTTCCGCCCCTACTGGGAGCGCGGCAACGGCCACAGCCCGCGCGTCGAGCGCGTGGACGTGCCGACCGGGGTGGCGGTCTTCCCCGCCGACCTCGGGGGCAGGCTGCCGCGCAGCTGGGTGGAGCGCACCTACGACGTCACCCGTTACACCGAGATGCCCCGCGGCGGCCATTTCGCCGCGCACGAGGAGCCGGTCCTGCTCGCCGACGACATCGCCGCCTTCTTCCGCGGTATCGGTTGCCCATCGCTGCGGTGACAGCGATGAGCAACCGATGATGAGCACCGAGCCGGATCAGCTGCTGCGCAGGAGGGTGTCCAGCGCCTCCTGCGTGCTCCGCAGGCGCCGGATGGCGGCGTCGACGCGGGCCTGTTCGCGGTGCAGGAGATCGACGACGCCCGGGCAGCCCGACGACGCCAGCCTCCCGCCGTCGTCGTGCACGCAGTGCAGCACCTGCCCGATGACCGAGGTGGGGAGGCCGGCCGCGAGCAGGGCCCGGATGCGCAGCACCGCGGCGAGGTCGGCCTCGGCGTACTCCCGGTAGCCGTTCGGCCCCCGCGTGGGCTGCAGCAGCCCCTGCTCCTCGTAGTAGCGCAGCAGCCGGGTGCTCACGCCGGCGGCGCGGCCGAGCTCACCGATCCGCACTCGAGGCTCCGGCTCCGGGCTTGACCTTCACACCGGTGTGAAACCTTACGGTCCGCCCGACACATTCCACACCGGGAGGAAACGCAGATGTCGGGAGCCGTGATCATCGGAGTCGGGCCGGGGATCGGCCGCTCGGTCGCACTGCGGTTCGCGCGCGAGGGCCTGCCGGTCGTCCTCGTCGCCCGCTCGGAAGCGGTGCTGCGCTCGGTGGCCGGCGAGGTGGAAGCGGCCGGGGCAACCGCCGTGCCCCTCACCGCCGACAGCACGCGGGAGACGGAACTGCGCAGCGTGCTCGACCGGGCCGCGGACCGGCTCGGCGCCCCTGACGTCGTCGTCCACAACGCCGCGCTCGTGCGCCCCGACGCGGTGGGGGAGCTCAGTGCGGCGCAGCTCGTCGAGACCTGGGCCGTCAACGTCGGCGGGGCGTACGTCGCCGCGGGTCACGTCCTGCCCGGGATGGCGCAGCGCGGCAGCGGAACCTTCCTCGTCACCGGCGGCATGCCCGAGCCGAAGCCCGGCTACGTGTCCCTCTCCCTGGGCAAGGCCGGCCTCCGGACGCTCGTCGAGGTGCTCGACCTGGCGTACGGGCCCTCCGGCGTGCACGTCGCCTCGGTCACCCCCGACGGGGACGTCGTCGTCGGCACGGCCCTCGACCCGGACGTCATCGCCGAGGAGTACTGGCGCCTGCACGCCCAGGCGAAGGGGAGCTGGGAGCGGGAGGTCGTCCTCGGCCCGGGTGGTTCAGGCCCGGGTGGTTCAGGCCCGGGTGGTTCAGGCCCGGGTGGTTCAGGAAAGCCACATTCAAGGCCGGAGAGGCCCTGAACGTGGCTTTCCTGAACTCGCCGGAGGCGATCAGCGCGACGCCGTAGCGACTCCGCGCGACGCCCGCGCCAGCCCGATCGCCGCCACCGCGGCGATCGCGAACGCGGTGGCGGCGATCGCGAGGCAGCTGAACACCCCCGCGGCCGTGTTCACCGTCTCGCCGCCGAGGGCCGTGGTGGTGGACGTGAGCACCGCGGCACCGGCGAAGTTGAGCACGACAGAGCCGATCGAGATCACGACCATGACGAGCCCGGCCACGACGCTCTGCCGCTCGGGGGACGCCAGGCTGCCTGCCATCGTGAAGCCGGAGGTCCCGAGCGCCCCGACCGTGAGGCCCAGCAGGAACGCGGAGCCGAGCGCTGCGGGCAGCAGGGAGGCTCCCGGGAACATCCCGAGGACGCCCACGAGCCCGACCAGCACGGCCCCGGCCAGCGTCGCGGCCGGGCCGATGCGCGTCGCGAGCAGGCCGGAGAGCGGGCCGCCGAGGGTGACGCCGATCCCGGGCAGGGCGAGCAGCAGGGCCACCGATCCCTGGTCGGCGAGCCCGTAGCCGAGGTGCAGGCCCGTGGAGACGTCTCCGATCAGCGGGATGAGCTGCAGCACGCTCTGGTAGGCGCCTGCGGCGAGGAACAGTACGAGGAAGGTGAGCGCCAGCGGCCGGCCGAGGTTCCGGACGTCGATCAGGGGTTCGGGCTCGCGGGTCGACACCAGCCACCAGCGGGCCAGCGCCGCGGCGCCCGCGACGAGGAGAGCCAGCGGACCGGCGGCGAGCCAGCCGAACTCGGCCCCGAGGCTGACGTAGCTGAGCACGCCGGCCAGACCGCCGCCCAGGAGCACCGCCCCGCCGACGTCGATCCGGCCGGGGGTGCGGATCCGCGACTCGGGGACGACGAGGATCACGCAGATCGCCATCGCGGCGGCGACGAGGGCCGCGCCCACGAACAGGATCTGGAAGCCGAACCGGTCGGCGAGGCGTTCGACGAGGAACCGGGACGCGATGTTGAGCACCGCCGATCCGGACGTCACGACGCCCACGACGATCATCGCCGGGCGGGGTGGGAACACCTCGCGCACGATCGCGACGGCGAGGAACATCGCGGCCACGGCGGCGCCCTGCAGCAGCCGGCCGGGCACGAAGACCCACAGGTCGGGAGCGACGGCGCACAGCACCGCGCCCGCGCCGCTGACGAGCAGCGTCAGCACGAGCACGCGGCGCTTGCCGTGGACGTCGGCGCTCTTGCCCAGCAGCGGGGCCCACAGCACCCCCGCGAGCATCGCGCTGGCGTTGAGCCAGGCCGCCTGGTCGGTCTCGAAGTGGTCGAGCATCTCGGGGAGCACCAGCAGCGGGGCGGTGATCGCCGAGTCGACCATGAAGTTCACCAGGGCCAGTACGACGACCAGGCCGGCGAGCCGCCCGGTGGGGGCGGTTCTGTTCTCCTGCAAGACGGGCTCCTCACCGCGGCGGTGTCGAAAGCAAAACTACACCGTGCAGTGTGGAAAACTTGAGAATACGATGAGGGCCGTGGCGACTCCGAGACCGGCCTGGCAGACACCGGGCCGGCGGCGGCAGGCCGAGGCGAAGCGGGCGGCCATCCTCGACGCGGCGGAGGAGCTGTTCGTCCCCTCCGGGTACGAGCTCACCAGCGTCGACGCGATCGCGGCGCGGGCCGGGGTCTCCAAGCGCACCGTCTACGACCACTTCGGCGACAAGCCCACCCTCTTCGCGAGCGTCGTCGCCCGCGTCGCCGACGCGTTGCACGTGTCCACGCGCAAGGCGGTCGAGGAGGAGCTCACCGACGGCCGCGACCTGCGCGACGCGCTCATCGCGTTCGTGCGCAGGCTCACCACCGACGTCGTGCCGACGTCGACCTACGCGACCTACCGCCGCCTGTACGCCCACGCGGCCTCGGCGCCGCGGCTGCCGGACCGGCCCGACGAGGAGCCCGAGCGGATCCTGGAGGAACGGTTCGCGCAGCTCGCGGCGGCCGGTGAGCTCGAGGTGCGCGACCCGCGCCGCGCCGTGCAGCACTTCACCGCCCTGACGATGCGGCTCGTCCTCGACGCGATCAGCCGAGACCCGGCCGACCCGGAGGTCCAGGAGATCATCACCGACGGGGTGGACGCGTTCCTGCGCGCCTACCGCTGAGCCGGCACGGGCCGGGTGGCCGCCAGCGCACGCAGCAACGCCGCGCTGTCCTCGTCGACCGGGAGGAAGGTCTCCAGCGCGAGGTCGGACGCACCGACGTCCAGCGGGGCGCCGAGCGTGGCGATCACCGTCTGCAGCCCGACCACGCCGAGCCGGGTCTTGAGCTCGAAGCCCGCCATCACGCCGTCGCCGGTCCACCGCGGCGGCTCGCCGGGTGCGGCGGTGAGGTACCCCTCGGCCTCGACGACGAGGTCGAGGAGCGCGTCGTCGGCGTCCTCGTCGGCGAGCCTGCGCAGCCGCGCGATCAGCGACCGGCTGCACGCCGGCGTGGCCGTGGAGATCCTGGGCAGGCCCTCGGGGTGGGTGGACAGCCGCAGCATGTTGACCGGTGGCGTGAGCAGTGCTGGATCGACGCCGTCCCACAGCAGGTCGGCGGCGGCGTTGGCGGCCACGAGGTCCCATCGGGCGTCGACCACGATCGCCGGGTGCGGGTCGTGCGCGGCGAGCAGCCGGTCGAGCGCCTCCCGGACCGGACGCATGGCCCGGTCGGGACGGCCGGGCCCGCCCTGCGGGGGTGCGTAGCCGCCCGCGAGCAGCAGGCGGTCGCGCTCCGGCAGGGGCATCTCCAGCGCGTCGGCGAGGTGCACGAGCAGCTGCCTGCTCGGCCGGGCCCGCCCGTTCTCCACGAAGCTGAGGTGCTTGGTGGACACCCCGGTGGCGGTGGCGAGCTCCAGTTGGCTCATGCCACGGCGCTGCCTCCAGAACCGCAGCACCCCACCCGCGCCGGCGTCCACCTCGTCAGCGTAGAGCGCAGGCCGGACTGCACCCAGGAGGTAATGGGCAGGAGTACCCGCCCCGGGCGAAGGTCGCAGCATGCGCAGCTACCGGCTCGATGCGGGAGCGGGCCTCGACGGCCTCCGCCTCGAGGTCTCCGAACTCCCCGTTCCCGGACCCGATGAGGTCCTCGTCGAGGTGCGCGCGGCGTCCCTGGGCTACCGCGAGGTGATGATCCTCGAGGGCCGGTACGTGCTCCCGGTGCGGGAAGGTGGGATCCCGCTCGCCGAAGGCGTCGGCGTCGTCGCGGCGACCGGACCGGGCGTCACCGACCCGCGGGTGGGGACACGGGTCGTCGCCGCACCGTTCCCGCGCTGGCAGGACGGGCCGTTCTCCCTCGACGTCGTCGACCAGATCGGCGGCTCGCTCGACGGGATGCTCGCCGAGCACGTCGTGCTGCCCGCCGGCGCGCTCGTCGAGGTCCCGGCCGGGCTCACCGACACCGAGGCGGCCACCCTGCCCGTCGCGGGTCTCACCGCCTGGAACGCGCTCACCGGTGGGCGCGGGACGCGCCCGGGCGACACCGTGCTGACCCTCGGGACGGGCGGGGTGTCGCTGTTCGCCGTCCAGTTGGCCACCGCGATGGGGGCGCGGGTGGTCGCCACCACGGGGAACGATGCGCGCGCTGGCCTGCTGCGCGACCTCGGGGCGGACGTCGTGCTGAACCACCGCGCCGACCCGGACTGGCCGCGTGCGGTCCGGGAGGAGACCGGCGGGCGCGGGGCCGACCTCGTGGTCGAGGTGGCGGGCACGCTCGAGTCGTCGATGGCGGCCGTCGCGCTCGGCGGCGAGATCGCCGTGGTCGGCTTCCTCGGCGGCCCGGCCGCCGGGATCGATCCGTACGCCGTCTTCACCACGGGGGCGACACTCCGCCCGGTCGCGATCGGCAGCCGCGCCCAGCTCGCCGCGTTCGTCGACGCGGTGCGCACCCACCGGATCCGGCCGGTCGTCGGCCGGGTCTTCTCCTTCGACGACGCACCGGAGGCGTTCGCCCACTACCTCGGCGGAACCGCACCCGGGAAAGTCGTGATCACGACCGCAGCGAACAACGGGAGGAACTGAACGATGGCCGCACGCACCGGAAGTGCCACCTGGAACGGCGACCTGCAGGACGGGAGCGGGCGCCTCGTCGTCGGCCCCGGGCGGTGGGACGCCGACTACAGCTTCCGCTCCCGCTTCACCGATGACGCCACCGGGAGCACGAACCCCGAGGAGCTCCTCGCCGCCGCCCACGCGGGCTGCTTCTCGATGGGCCTGACCTACGTGCTCACCGAGGCCGGCAGCGTGCCGCGCAGCGTCGCCACGAGCGCCCGGGTGCGCCTGCGGCCCGTGGACGGGGTGCCGACCGTCGACCTCGTGGAGCTCGACACCACGGTCGACGTGGACGGCGTCGACGCCGACGCCCTGCAGAAGCACGCCGAGGTGGCAGAGGCGACCTGCGCGATCTCGCGGGCACTCGCCGGTGTGGCGGAGATCCGGGTGACCGCGCACCTGTCCCGCTGACGGCTCACCCGATGGGCTCCAGCTCCACGTCGAGGCGGGTGCGCAGATCGGCCAGGGTGGTGCCGTAGGTCTCGGCCACGCGCACCCGGCCCGCCGTGAGGTGGAAGACGGCGAGGTCGGTGTAGATCCGGCTCACGCACTGCAGCCCGGTGACGGGGTAGGTGCACCCGCGGACGAGCTTCGGCGCGCCCGCCTTGTCGAACAGGGTCATCATCACGAAGACGTCCTTGGCGCCGACCGCGAGGTCCATGGCGCCGCCGACCGCCGGGATCGCATCGGGTGCTCCGGTGTGCCAGTTGGCGAGCGTGCCGTCGGCGGCCACCTGGAACGCGCCGAGCACGCACACGTCGAGGTGGCCGCCGCGCATCATCGCGAACGACTGGGCGTGGTCGAAGTAGGCGGCGCCCGGCAGCTCCGTGACCGGGATCTTGCCCGCGTTGAGGAGGTCGGGGTCGACCTCGTCGCCGTGGGCCTGCGGTCCCATGCCGAGCATGCCGTTCTCGGTGTGCAGCACGATGCCGCGCGCGGGGTCCAGGTGGTCGGCCACGGCCGTCGGCTGCCCGATGCCGAGGTTCACGTAGGAGCGCGGCGGGATGTCCCTGGCCACGAGCCGGGCGAGCTCGGTGCGGTCGAGCGGGCCGCGGTCGGGGTGCTCGGCGGTCATCCGGTCACCACCACGCGGTCGACGAAGATGCCGGGCGTGACCACCGCTTCCGGGTCCAGGCCGCCGACCGGGACGGTGCGTGTGACCTCGGCGATCGTGAGGCGCGCGGCCGTCGCCATGATCGGGCCGAAGTTGCGGCCCGTCTTGCGGTACACGAGGTTGCCCGCCCCGTCGGCGGTGTGGGCGCGGATCAGGGCCACGTCGGCGCGGATCGGGTGCTCCAGCACGTGGACGCGGCCGTCGATGGTGCGGGTCTCCTTGCCCTCGGCGAGCATCGTGCCCGCTCCTGTCGGGGTGTAGAACCCGCCGATCCCGGCGCCGGCCGCACGGATGCGCTCCGCCAGGTTGCCCTGCGGCGCCACCTCCAGCTCGATGCGTCCCGCTGCGTAGAGCTCCTCGAAGACGAACGAGTCCGTCTGTCGCGGGAACGAGCAGATGATCTTGCGGACCCGGCCGGTGGCGAGCAGCGCCGCGAGCCCGGTGGTGCCGTTGCCCGCGTTGTTGTTGACGACCGTGAGGTCCCCGGCGCCCGAGCGGCGCAACGCGTCGATGAGGGCGTAGGGCTGCCCGGCCGGGCCGAAGCCGCCGATCAGCACGGTGGAGCCGTCGGCGATCCCGCGTACCGCCGCGTCGGGGTCGGGTGCGATCTCGACCATCGTCAGCCGATGTTCTCGATGACGACCGCGAGGCCCTGTCCCACGCCGATGCAGATGGCCGCGACGCCCCAGCGTTCCCCGCGCTCGCGCAGCACCTTCGCGAGCGTGCCGAGGATCCGGCCACCGGACGCGCCGAGGGGGTGCCCGAGCGCGATCGCGCCGCCGCGCGTGTTGACGATCTCCGGGTCGATCGGCCACGCCTCGACGCAGGCCACGGACTGCGCCGCGAACGCCTCGTTCAGCTCGACCGCGCCCACCTCGTCCCAGCTGATGCCGGCCGCGTCGAGCGCGCGCTGCGCCGCCGCAACCGGTGCATAGCCGAACGACTGGGGTTCCGAGCCGACGGCGCCGCGCCCGGCGATCCGGGCGATCGGGTCCTTCCCGATCGCCGTGGCGGCGCCCTCCGACCCGATCAGCACCGCGGACGCGCCGTCGGACAGCGGGGAGGCGTTGCCCGCGGTGATCCGCCCGTCCGGGCGGAACGCCGGCTTGAGTCCGGCGAGCTTCTCGACCGTGCTGTCGGCCCGGATGCCCTCGTCGCGCTTGAGGTCCGCGCCGGGCACGGGCACGACGAGGTCGTCGTAGAAGCCGTCCTCCCAGGCCTGGTTCGCGAGCCGGTGCGAGCGGGCCGCGAACGCGTCCTGCTTCTCCCGGGTCACCCCGAACCTCTCGGCCAGCTGCTCGTTGGCCTCGCCGTTCGACACGGTCCACTCGGGGTTCATGCGCGGGTTCACCAGCCGCCAGCCCAGCGCGGTCGACACCAGGGTGGCGTCGCCGGCGGGGAACGCCCGGGTGGGCTTGGGCACCACCCACGGGGAGCGGCTCATCGACTCGACCCCGCCGGCCACGACGACGTCGGCGTCGCCCGCCTCCACCGCGCGGGACGCGACCATCACCGCGTCGAGGCTGGAGCCGCACAGGCGGTTCACGGTGGTGGCCGGCACGGTGACCGGGAGCCCGGCGAGCAGCACCGCCATCCGGCCCACGTTGCGGTTGTCCTCGCCCGCGCCGTTGGCGTTGCCGTACACGACGTCGTCGATCCGGCCCGGGTCCAGGTCCGGCGCGGTGGCGAGCAGCTCGGACAGGATCCCGGCGGCGAGGTCGTCGGTGCGCACCCCGGCGAGCGCGCCGCCGTAGCGGCCGAACGGCGTGCGGACGGCGGAGTAGACGAAGGAGCGCATCGGTTCTCTCACATCCCAGCGGTCGAAGAAGCCAGTTCGAGGGTGCGGCGGGCGACCTCCGGCGGTGTGCCGAACGGCGCGACCCGCAGGTTGAGCTCTGTGACGCCGAGGTCGGCGTAGCGGCGCAGGTCCGCCGCCACCTCGGCGGGCGTCCCGACGAGCGCGGCGGGGCCGGGCGCCGGGTCGTCCGGGGTGGAGCGCCACAGCCCGCGGCGGGAGTAGTACTCGACCACCGGCGCGAAATACCGGTCGGCGAGCGCGCGGGCCGTGTCCCCGTCCGGGTGCACGAGGCACAGCCGGTTGGCCACCACGTCGCCGGTGCCGCCCCGGTCGCGGTACGCGGTGGCCTGCCGGGCCAGCAGGCGGTCGGAGTAGTTCGTGGCCGCGCACCAGCCGTCGGCGAGTTCGGCGGCCCGGCGTGCCGACGCGGCGGTCGCGCCGCCGACGAGCAGCCGCGGCCCGCCGGGGGAGACCGGCTGCGGCACCGCGTCGCGCGACCAGGCGGCCCGCAGCTGCTCCAGCGTGCTGTCCGCCCGGGCGGCACCACCGCCGAACCGGGTGCCCAGCTCGGCGGGGCCGAGCCCGACCCCGACCGTCAGCCGCCCGCCGCTGAGCTGGTCCACCAGCGCGGTCTCGTACCCGAGGCGCACCGGGTCGTAGGCCCGCAGCAGCAGGACGCCCGTGCCGAGCCGCAGCGTGGTGCGCGCCGCGAGGTGCGACAGCACCACCAGCGCGGCGGGCAGGTGGAACGGCTCCGGCGTGCGGTGGTACCCCTCGCCGACCCAGACGGTGCCGATGCCGCCCGCCTCCGCGGTCCGCAGCAGCGGCAGCGCGGTGCTGACCTGGCCGGCGACCGGTGCCGCCGACCCGAGGTCGAGCGCGAGCCCCAGCCTCACTTCTGCGCCGAGGCCCGCTTCAGGACCTCCTCCCGCGAGAAGTCGTTGATCTGGGGGAGCAGGCCGGTGTCGAGGATCTGCCCGACCTCCACGGGCTCGGTGATGAGACCCGCCTTCTGGGCGAAGTCGATCGAGCGCTGCACGCGCTCGGGGTCGATCGTGCCCCAGTCGGTCTGGCCCTCCGGGACGCCCAGGCCGTCGAGCCGGACCTGGAGCACCTTCACCTGCTCGGCGAGCGCCTCGGCCTCCGGGGCACCCGCGGCGGGACGCGTGTCGGGCTGGGCGGTCCACATCGCCTTGATGGCGGCCTCGGGGTCGGCCTGGGTGTGCACGACGCCCTTGGCGAACGCGCGGCCGAACCGGACGAACGCGTCGGGGTCGTCCTCGAGGTTGCTCTTGCGCGCGACGAAGCCGCCGCCGAACATCCCGGTCATCTCCGCGACGGGCAGGTCGGTGATGGCGATCCCGGCGTTGCGCACGATCTGGTACTGCGTGTCCCACAGGGCGAGCGCGTCGACGCGGCCCTCCTGGATGGCGCTGATCTGCTGGGCGCCGACCCCGATCGGCACGAGGGTGGCCGCGTCCTTGCCCAGGCCCGCCATCTCCAGGGCCACCTGGGCGAAGAGCGCGCCGGAGCTGCCGACGTTGGTCACGCCGATGCGCTTACCGGCCAGGTCGGCGACACCGTTGATGCCGGACCCGTCCACCGACGCGAGGCTGTAGATCCAGTCGCCGTAGTACGAGGCGAAGTAGGTGAGGTCGGTGCCCTTGGTGGCGCCGATGATCACCGGTTCCGGGGTGACGAGGGCGATGTCGGCTCCGCCCGCGATCACCTGCTGCGCCGCCTGGGTGCCCGAGGGCGGGAGCGTGAACTCGACGTCGACGCCCTCCTCCTCGAAGTAGCCCTCGGCCTGCGCGAGCAGGAACGACGCGAACCCGGCGTTCCAGGTGGGGGTGGTGACGGCCACCTTCAGCGTGGCCGGGCCACCGTCGTCGGCGGCGCCGCCTCCACAGGCGGTCACCGTGGCGGCGAGCAACGTGGCGAGCAGCCCGGCGAGGAGCCGGGACGAGGACTTGAGCATGTGTTCCTCCTTGAACACCCACGAGCTCAGGGCGCTGGGTACTCGTCGGCGTTGAGCACCCAGCCCGGCTTGGCGGAGAAGTCGGCGCGGGGCGGGCAGAAGATGTCGATGAGCTGGTTGGTGCCGGGGCCGGTGGCCTGCGTCGTGTGGACGGTCGGGGGCGGGATCACCGCGACCGACGGGCTGCCGCAGGCGTGGTGCACGTCTTCGCGCCAGTCGTCGAGGCGGGTGGTCCACGGCGTGCGGATGTGGTGCACGAACTCGCCCCGCACCGCGAGCGAGCACTGCTCGAAGTCGTCGTGGTGGTGGGGTGAGAGCTTGGTGGTGTCCCGCGGACCCTCGTGCGGGAACAGGAAGTTGACCATGAACGTGCTGCACCGGAAGATCCGTCCGAACCGCTGCGGGTCCTTCGGGATGTCGGCCACCGGGTACACCCGGATGCGGAAGCCGCCGGGCGGGTCGGGCCACGCCGCGAACGGGGCGACGTGCGGGTGGTCCTCCGCGTAGGACGCGGCGTTGCCGCAGCGCTCCGCGAGGTCCGCGGACCGGACCGTGAACAGGCGGACCAGGTCGCAGTCGGCGGTGGCGGTGACCGTGCTGTCGCCGGGCGGCACCACGACGACCGCGCGCCCGGACGCGGTGACGGTGTCGCCGCCCGCGGTGATCTCGACGCTCGACCCGTCGTGGGGGAGCACGACGACGTACTCGTCGGGCTGGCCCTGGCGGGCGAAGGCGTCGCCGCCACGGGCTGAGGTGTAGGCCAGCACGAAGTTCTGCCCCCGCGTGAGCCACGTGCGGCTGCCCGCCGCGGTGGTCTCCTGGGGGTCCTGCCGGTCGTGGTCCGCCAGCTCGGGCGCGGCCACCCGGCCCTGGGGAGCGGGGCCGGGTGCGGTCGCGGTGGCGAGCGCTGAGCGGGCGTCGCTCTTGTCGTACACGGGTCCTTCTTCTCCCTAGTCGTCGAGGCCGAGCAGGAACGCGGGGTTGTCGCGGGTCATCCGCTGCAGGTCGCGTTCGGGCAGGCCGAGGTCGAGCAGCGCGGACGCCACCCGCAGCAGCGCGTCGACCGGCCGGGGCCGGCCCGCCTGCCCGAGGTCGGAGGCGAGCACGGTGTGCTCGGGACCGATCCGCTCGATCCAGCTCATGAGCTGCTTCGGGTCCCACTTGCGGTAGCCCTCGGGGTCGTACATGCCCCACTCGTGCTCGACGTAGGCGCCGAGGCCCACCAGCTCGAGGCACTGCTCCGGCTCGGCGCCGATCACGAAGTTCGGGTGGTTGATCACCATCCGGCGCACGCCGTGCTCCTTGGCGGCGGTGAACAGCTGGGTGATCAGCTCCGGGGTGTTGTGGCCGCCGGACAGCAGCGCGTCGGCCTCGACCACGTGGTCGAGCACCTGGAAGACCTCGGGGATGAGCTCGCCCGCGTCGTCGGTGAAGTCCACCTGCGAGGACGGCACGGGCACCGCTGCGGTGGGGAAGCCGTCTCCCTCGGGGTGGCACTCGATGTGGCGGCCCGAGGAGAAGGTCGGGAACCAGACCGCTCGCCCACCCATCCGCAGGGCCATCGCCACCGCGTAGGGGTTGATGCCACCGACCTGGCTGTTCAGGGCGATCCCGCCGTAGGCGGCGGTGCTGATCCCGGCCAGCCGGTCCTGCATCGCGAGCAGGTCCATCACGGTGATGTGGTGGTGGGACTTCACCAGGATCGCCCGCATCTCGATCCGCTCACCGTCGGCCGCGGCCTCCACGTGGGTCAGTTCGCGCGGGAACGGGCTCGGTCCGGAGTGGCAGTGCAGGTCGACCGAGCCGCGGAGCACGCGAACCAGGGCGTCGGGTGGAGCCATGGGGGGAGTCGCCTTTCGTCGATGTTCGCGATACACACTCCATGTTCACCATGAGGAACGTCAAGGGGTCGATTCGAGAACCCGGCGTTGCTGTCCCAGGCGAAGTGCCCTATGTTTCCGCACACCGTGTTCGTCAAGCGAACACGACGCACGTGAAGGTGGTGACGATGACGTCAGGTGGGCCCGAGGCGGGCGCCGCGTCGAACGGCGAGATCCAGGCGGTCTCGCGTACCGCGCAGATCCTTACCCTGTTCGGCCCGGAGACCCCCGAGATCACCGTGGCCGAGGCCGCCGAGCGGCTCGGTCTCAACCGCACCACGCTGCACCGGTACTTCGCCTCGCTGGAGGGCGCCGGGCTGCTGGAGCGCACCGAGCGCGGCTCGGTGTTCGCCCCGGGACGGATCCTGCTCCAGCTCGGTGCGTTCGCGATCGGACGCAGGAAGGTCATCCAGCTGGCCACCCCGCACATGCGCGCGCTCACCCGGGCCACCGGGCTCACGGTGGTGCTGAGCCTGTGGGGACCGTCGGGGCCCGTCGTCTCCCACGTGGAGGACGACGAGTCGCACGGCACCATCGTCACGGTCCGGGTCGGCGTCCAGCTGCCCCTCACCGCCGCGCAGGCGCTGGTGTTCCTGGCGTTCCTGCCCGATCAGCTCACGGCCGACCGGCTGCTCGGGACGCTCCCGGCCGACCAGCGGATGCACGTGCGCGAACAGATCGCCGCGATCCGCGAGCGCGGTCTGGGCGGGCCCGTCCTCAACGCCCGGGGCATCAGCGTGATCGCCGCCCCGGTCTTCGACAAGTCGTCGATCTGCGCCACGCTCGCCTTCGTCGGCACCGCCCACCTGCTGCCCGTCGACGCGAGCGCGCGGGAGATGGCGATGCTGGGCGAGGCCGCGGCGCGGGTCACCGCCGAGATGGGTGGCGAGACCACCCACTTCGCAACGGAGGGACACCATGGTTGACGCTGCCCCCACGGCCGTGGCACCGGCGGGATGCGCCGTCGAACTGCGGCACGTCCACAAGCGGTACACGACCCGGCGGTCGCGGCGCGCCGCTCCCCAGGTGGTCGACGCCCTGCACGACGTCAGCCTCTCGGTGGCGCGGGGCGAGTTCGTCTCGATCGTCGGGCCGAGCGGGTGCGGCAAGAGCACCCTGCTGAAGGTCCTGTCCGGGCTCACGCCCCGCACCGCGGGCGAGGTCGACTTCGGTGGCGAGGCCGGCCGCATGGGCATGGTGTTCCAGCAGCCGCTGCTGCTGCCGTGGCGCACCGTCACCAAGAACCTGCTGATCCCGCAGGACATCAACCGCACGCTGCCCGAGCACGAGGCGCAGGAACGGGCGGC
This sequence comes from Pseudonocardia zijingensis, assembly GCF_042657305.1. NCBI lineage: Bacteria > Bacillati > Actinomycetota > Actinomycetes > Pseudonocardiales > Pseudonocardiaceae > Pseudonocardia > Pseudonocardia zijingensis. The sequence goes on from NZ_JBHSKO010000014.1 coordinate 121,018, forward strand.
CGGGATGCTGCGGATGCTCGGGCTGGCCGAGTTCGCCGACCGCTACCCCGGCGAGCTGTCCGGCGGGATGCAGCAGCGCGTCGGCATCGGGCGCGCGCTCATGCACGACCCGGAGATCCTCCTCATGGACGAGCCCTTCGGCGCGCTGGACGCGATGACCCGCGACCAGATGGGCATGGACCTGCTCGACATCTGGGAGCGGGACCGCAAGACCGTCCTGTTCGTCACCCACAGCATCCCGGAGTCCGTGCTGCTGTCCGACCGCGTGGTCGTCATGACGCCGCGGCCGGGGCGGATCGCCGACATCGTCGACGTCGACCTGCCGCGCCCGCGCGGCCTGGAGAACATCAACACACCCGAGTTCGGCGCGATCGTCCGGCGCATCCGGGTGCTCCTCAACTCCGAGCACAGCGCGCACTAGTGGGAGGACGTATGACCGGCAACGAACCCGCCGTCGCCGTGGCCGAGCAGGTGCCGCAGCAGCCGCCGCCGCCCGAGCGCGCGCGCAGGCAGGTGCCCGGCGCGGTGCTCAGCGGCGGAGTGCTGCTGCTCGTGCTCGTGGCCTGGCAGTTCATCGTGCGCGTGTTCGACGTGCCCGAGGTGCTCGTCCCGGCCCCGACCGAGGTCGTCGCGTCGCTCGTGGCCGGCCTGAGCGACGGCAGCCTGATCGAGCACACCTGGGTCACGCTCCAGGAGATCCTCGTCGGGTTCGGCCTCGCCGTGGTGGCCGCGCTGCTGTGCGCGTTCCTCGTGACGCAGTCGCGCCTGCTCGACAAGGCCCTGTTCCCCCTGATCGTGATGACGCAGACGATCCCGAAGGTGGCGATGGCGCCGCTGCTGGTGGTCTGGTTCGGCACCGAGCTGACGTCCAAGGTGCTGACCACCGCGCTCATCGCGTTCTTCCCGCTGCTGATCAACGCCATCCTGGGGCTGCGGTCCGCCGACCCCGACCAGATCGACATGCTGCGCTCGTTCGGCGCCACGCGCATGGACGTGCTGCGCCGCCTGCAGATCCCCTCCGCGCTGCCGCACATCTTCGCCGGCCTCGACGTCGCGGTGGTGCTGTCGGTCACCGGCGCCATCGTCGCGGAGTTCGTCGGAGCCACCGCCGGGCTCGGCTACGTCATCCAGGCCACGAACTTCACCCTCGACGTGTCCCGCACCTTCGCTGTGCTCGTGATCCTCTCCGCCATCGGCCTGGCGCTGCACGCGATCGTGGTGCTGTGCAACCGGAAGATCGTGTTCTGGTCGGCCGAGCACCGCACCGTCACGGAGCAGGCCTGACGTCACCGGCGGGGCAGAAGCTCCCCGAGACGATCCCGATGACCGTCGCGTCGGTGCCCTCGACGCCGCGCAGCGGGTTGTAGGAGAGGGTGAGCTGCCTGCCCCCGTCCGCGGTGGCCATCGTGTAGGTGAGGTAACCCAGCAGCTCGCCGCCGTGCCCGAAGACCGTGACGCCGCACGACAGGTCGAATCGCTGCAGGCCGAGGCCGTAGCGGAACAGTCCGCCGGGCGGGGTCCCGACGGGCTCGCGCATGGCGGCGAGCGAGGCCTCGCTGGTGAGCTCGCCGCCCAGGAGGGCCGACGCGAAGCGGTTCAGGTCGGCCGCCGTCGAGATCATCTCGCCGGCCGCCCAGTCGAGCGACGGGTTCATCTCCGTCGCGTCGACGAACTCGCCGCCGACCTCGGCGTAGCCGTGCGCGTGCGGCTCCGGGACGGCCGGGTCGGTGCCCGGCACCGTCGTCTGGTTCAGGTGCAGCGGCTGCAGGATCCGCTCGGCGATCGCCGCGCCGTACGGCTTCCCGGTGAGCCGCTCCACGAGCAGCCCGGCCAGGACGTAGTTCGTGTTCGAGTAGTGCCAGCCCTGCCCGGGTGGGAAGTACGGCGTCGTCGCGAACGCCACGTCGAGCAGCTCCTGCGGGCGGTAGGTGCGGAACCGGGCCTCTCCGCGCCATCGGTTGGTGGACCGGTCGGGTTCGTGCGCGTAGTCGTAGATGCCGCTGGTGTGGCCGAGGACCTGCCGGACCGTGATCGACTCCCCACCGGGCACCACGCCGGGCAGGTGGCGCTCGATCGGGTCGTCGAGCGCGAGCCTGCCCTGGTCCACCAGCTGCAGCACGACAGTGGCCACGAACGTCTTCGTGACGCTGCCGATCCGGAACCGGCTCGACGCGCTCACCGGCACCGTCGAGCCGCGCTCCACCGTGCCGGCGGCGGCCGACCACTCGTGCTCCCCCTCCTCGACGCGCAGGAACGCGGCCGACGCCGCCTGCGTCTCCACCAGCTCGTCGAGTCCCGCCTGCAGCGCGGCGCGCGGGAACGGGTCGGCGGGCTCGAGCGGCGCGCACGCGGAGGTGATCGCGACGGTGGTGGCGGCCGCCAGCCCGGCGAGGAGGCGCTTCGGTGTCATGCGGGCGACGCTAGGAACGGCGGCCCGGCCGGAACACGAGGTGTTCCGTCGCGCTCACTGCGGTTCTCCGCAGGGTCCGGCCGACGTGTGCACTTGCGGTTTAAATAAAACTAAGCTTACATATGGGCGTGGACGCGTTCGCCGTGCTGGCCGACCCGGTGCGCCGGGAGGTCGTCGAGCTGCTCGCCGAGGGGCCGGTCACGGCGGGCGACATCGCCGCGCGGTTCCCCGTCACGCGGCCCGCGGTGAGCCGGCACCTGCGCGTCCTGCGCGAGGCCGGGCTCGTCGACTCCGCGGTGCGGGGCCAGCACCGCGTCTACACGCTCCGCCGCGCGGGGCTCGCCGAGCTGGACCGCTGGCTCGACCGGTTCCGCCCGCTCGCCGACATCGGCACCGGCACCGGCACCGGCACCGGCACCGGCACCGGCACCGAGGCCGCGCCGGCCGGGCCGGCCTCGCGGCTCGACGCCCTCGACACCGAACTCCACCGCGGCCGCCGGAACCGGCGCGCCGCGGCCCTCGACACCGACACCGAGACCCCGGGAGCACACCGTGGCAGCGCCTGATCCCGACACCCGCACGCTCACGCTGCACCGCACCTACCCCGACCCCGTCGACGACGTGTGGGCCGCGTTCACCGACTCCGACCGGCTGGCGCGCTGGTTCGGCTCCTACCACGGCACCGGCCGCCCCGGCGGCACCGTGGAGCTCACGGTCACCGGCGAGGTCGACGCCGGAGGCGCCGTGGCCGACCCGGTCACGGTCACCGTCCACGAGTGCGCGGCCCCGCACCGGCTCGTCGTCGAGATCCCCGACGAGTCCGCCGGGTCCTCCTGGCTCGTGGAGGTCACGCTGGCGAGCGCGGGCGAGGGCACCGACCTGACCTTCGTCCAGCACCTGGTGCCGGGGCTCGACCCGGCCGACGTCGCGGCGGGGTGGAACTGGTACCTCGACCGCCTCGGGGCTTCCCTCCACGGCGCACCCATGCCGGAGTGGAGCGCCTACGCGCCCGGCTGAGCAGAGCGGGTACGACATCACCCGGGACCGGGGTGATCAACGGCGATCTCCACGAGGTCAACTCGAGGATCCGCCCTCAGGCGCCCGCCGCGACGGTAGCGGCCGGCGTGCGCGCGGCCCGCCGCCCGCCGATCACGGCCACCGCCACGGCCGTGGTGACCGGCACCGCTGCCACCAGCCCGACGCTGCCCACCAGCGTGCGCACCACCTCGGTGGCCACCACCTGCGTGGTGAGGACGTCGCCCAGCCCGCGCTGGGCCGCGGAGAAGAGCAGCAGCAGCGGAAGGGTGGTGCCCGCGTAGGCGAGCACGAGGGTGTTCACCGCGGACGCGACGTGGTCGCGCCCGATCCGCATGGCGGAGCGGAACAGCGCGGCGCCGCGCAGCCCGGGATCGGCGGCGCGCAGCTCCCAGACGGCGGTGGTCTGGGTGACGGTGACGTCGTCGAGCGCCCCGAGTGCCCCGATCAGCAGTCCGGCAAGCACCAGGCCGCGGCCGTCGACGTCGGCGCCCAACACGGCCTCGAGGTTGGCGGTGTCCTCACCGGCACCGGTGAGCCGGGCCAGCCGGCTGAACACGGCGCCGAGCACCCCGATGAGCAGGAGGCTCACGAGCGTGCCGAGCACGGCCGTGGACGTGCGGGCGGAGAAGCCGTGGGTGAGGTACAGCGCCCCGAACATGATCGTCGAACAGCCCACCACGGCCACGGCGAGCGGGTCCTGGCCCGCGAGGATCGCGGGCAGGACGAACAGCACGAGCGTGGCGGCGGTGAGGCCGAGTGCGAGCAGGGCCGCCGCGCCGCGCCGGGCACCCAGTGCGAGCACGGCCGCGGCGAACACCACCGCGATGACGAGCAGCGGCGACCCCCGCTGGAAGTCCACGACCTCGTAGTCGCCGGGGTTCGCCGGGTCGGGGCCGGTGACGGCGAGGACGACGTCGTCCCCCGCCCCGAACGGCGCCGACCCGCGCACGATCGAGACCGGCGTCTCGATGCGGTTCCCGGCGAGCGGGCCCTCCGACAGCTCCACCGTGAGGGTGAGGCAGCCGTCGGCAGCCGGGTCGTCGGTGCACGGGGCTTCCACGGCTGCCGTGACGTGCCCGTCGACCCGCGGCACCGTCGAGTCCTCGTCGGTGGCCGGGCCCGCGCCCGGGGCGAGCAGGACCAGGCCGACCACGGTGGCGAGCGCACAGGGCACCAGGAGGGCGGCGATGAGCAGGCGCACCCGGCGCTCGGTGGGGGCGAGCGGCCCGTGGCCGTGACCGTGCCCGTGCGGGAGGGGGACGGCCGGGTCGGCGCGGCGGTGACGAGCGCGGGGCGGCGCCGGGTGGTCGGAGGTCGGCACGGGGCAGATCCTCCGGGGGAGCGCCGTCACCCGTTCGAGGCGCCCCCGCCCCCGGTCAGACGGCCGTGAGTCCGCCGTCGACCATGATCTCGGTGCCGGTGACGTAGGAGGACTCGTCGCTCGCGAGGAACAGGACGACGTCGGCGACCTCCTGCACCTCGCCCGCCCGCTTCATCGGCACGCCGTCGATCTGCTTGGTCCGCCAGACGGGGTCGGCGGAGCCGCGGGACGTGCGCATCGGGGGCAGCATGCCGGGTGCGACGGCGTTGACGCGGATGCCGTCGTCCGCGAGGTGCACCGCGGCGGTGCGGGTCATCGCCCGCACGGCGGCCTTGGACGCGCCGTAGCCCAGGTGGATGCCGGGCTGGCCGATCGAGGCCGAGATCGAGGACAGGTTCACGATCGAGCCCCCGCCCGAGCGGGCCATGGCGGCGCCCCCGTGCTTGATGCCGAGGAACACACCCTTGGCGTTGACGAGCATGAGCTGGTCGTAGAACTCGGTGCTGGAGAGGTCGGGGTCGAACGTGCCGCTGATGCCGGCGTTGTTCACCAGGACGTCGAGCCGGCCGAAGCGCTCGACGACCTCGTCGACCGCCGCGGTCCACGAGCTCTCCTGCGTGACGTCGAGGAGCAGGTGGTGGGCGCGGCCACCGGCCTCGGTGATCGACTTCGCCACCGCGGCCGCGTCGGCGGCCTCGATGTCCCCGACGACGACCGCCGCGCCCTCGCGGGCGAATGCCTCGGCGGTGGCCCGCCCCATCCCGCCCGCGCCGCCGCTGATCAGGGCGACCTTGTCGGCCAGTCGCATGGTGTGGTTCCTCCTCGGGTCGGTGTGCGCGGTCATGCCGGTTCCTCGGACAGCGTCGGTTCGGCCGTGGCGGGCGCGGCGGCGGGATCCCGATCGGCGGCGCGCGCCCGCAGGCCCTTGACCGTCACGGCGACGATGCAGACGGCGGCCGGCACGAGCAGGGCGAGGAACACCTGCCGGTAGCCGAGCCCGGCCGCGACGAGCACCGTGCCCACCGCAGCGCCCCCGATGGCCCCGAAGCGCGCCACCCCGGTGGCCCAGCTGGTGCCGGTGGCGCGGATCGAGGTGGGGTAGAACGCCGCCGACAGGATCGGGAAGCCGGTGCCGACGGTGTTGGTGAACATTCCCAGCACGAAGATCAGCACGCCGAGGACGATCACGTCCTGCGGCGCGATCGCGACGAGCACCAGCATCACCGCGGCGCAGGCCATCGCTACGACCACCGAGCGGTGCAGCCCGAAGCGGTCCATCAGCGAGCCGATCACGAGGTTGCCGATCGTCCCACCCGCCTGCAGCAGCAGCCCGATCGTGGCGGCCGCGGCGAGGGAGAAGCCGACGTCGGTCATCAGGACGGGCATCCAGCTGTTGGTCAGGTAGACGATGAAGAACGCGGCGACGAACCCGGTCCAGATCGTGACGGTCCCGATCCGGAAGCCGGGTGCCACCAGCCCGGCCACGGGGATCCGGGTCCTCACGGTTGGCTCGTGGAGCGCGAAGCGGGCGTCGGACGGGATCGGCTCGGGCACGACCCGGTTCATCAGCTCCACCAGCTCGGCGCGCCGCTCCTCGTGCCGGGCGAGGAACTTCGGCGACTCGGGCAGCGCGCGGGCCACCACCACGGCGTAGGCGAGGGGGACCACGCCACCGACGACCAGGGCCCAGTGCCAGCTCGCGAGCTGGATCGCCAGGTTGGTGAGGTAACCGGCGACGGCGCCGCCCAGGGTCATCCCGCAGTAGGTGAGGGCCATCATCGCGCTGCGGCGCCGGGAGGGGGCGTACTCGGACACCAGCGTGGTGGCGTTGGGCAGGGCCGCACCGAGGCCGAGGCCGGTGAGCAGGCGCAGGATCGAGAACCACAGGACGTCCGTGGTGAGCGCCGTCGCCACGCTCATCAGCCCGAAGAAGACGAGCGAGGCGATGATGATCCGGCGCCTGCCGACCCGGTCGGCGAGCGGACCGGCCACGAGGGAGCCGATCGCGAGGCCGAGCAGCCCGCTGGTGACGACGGGGCCGAGCTCGGCCTTCGACAGCCCCCAGTCGACGATGAGGGACGGCCCGATGTAGCTGACCATCGCGACGTCGATCCCGTCGAGGGTCACCACTCCCAGGCAGAGCAGCAGCACCCGGCGTTGCATGCGCCCGACCGGGTGCCGGTCGATGACGCGCTGCACGTCGAGGGTGGGCGAGGCACTCATCCGTTGTCCTCCGTTGGACGGCAGGGGTGGGCACCCTCGCGCGGCGTGGCGAGGGTACGGGCTCCGGCGGGGGCCGGGCGTCAGGCAGGTTGTTCGAGGTTGGTGGTGAAGGGGGCCGGGGACAGGCCGGCCCGGTCGAGGGCGGCCGCGCCCGCGTCGAACGCGAGCCGGGCCGTGACCTCGGCGGGGCGGGCGTCGAGGTCGTCGGAGAAGACCTCGACCGACGCCGGGGCGTGCACGCCCCGGTCGCGCAGGGCGTGGAGCAGCCCGAACGTGTCCCCGGCACCGTGGGCGGGCAGGAGCCGCCGATGGCGGGCCTCGTCGGCGAGGTCGGGCCCGGGCGTGGGCAGCACGTCGCACAGCTGCAGCGACGTGATCGCCGCCGCGGGGATGCCGGCGAGGTCGGCGGGGGTGGCGCCGGAGCGGAACCAGTGCCAGAGGTCGAGGACGATCCCGGCGTTGGGCCGGTCCGCCGCGGCCACCACCTCCCACGCCTCCCCGAGGGTGCGGACGTGGCTGTAGGGGAGGAACTCGAAGCCGACGAGCACCCCGTGCTCGGCCGCGCGGTCGCACAGCGCCCCGAACGGCTCCACGAGGTCGGCGATGGGGTGCTCGGAGAACATCGGGGCGTTGAGCTGCCGGACGCCGATCCGGTCGGCGAGGCGGAACATCGCCTCCTCCACCGGGTCCTCGCCCAGCGCCCAGTCCCACGTGTGCTCCAGTTCGAGCACGCGCACGTCGTGGCGGTCCAGGAGGTCCCGGATGTCCGGGTCGGGCAGCCCGGCCTCCAGGTAGTCGGAGACGCGCAGCCCGATCCCGGTGAACCCGGCGGCCGCGGCCGCGGACACCCGCGTGGGCAGGTCGGCGAAGCGCAGGGTGTTCGCGCTGCAGGTCAGTGCGGGAGCACCCACGTCAGCTCCCCTCCCGCTGCAGGTCGCCCGGCGTGCTCGACCCGGCCAGCCACTTGGCCCCCTCGTCGTAGAGGCGCTCCACGGCCTCCCCGGTGAGGCCGGGCAGGCCGGTCTTGACCGTGAAGCCCGCCTTCGTCTGGACGTACCCGAGGTGGCGGTAGCCCACCGGGAAGCGGTCGAGCAGCTCGCGGTCGAGCTCCAGCGTGGCTGCGGGGTCCACCACGTCCAGCCGGTCCTTCTCGTAGATCGGCTGGCGCCGCACGATCGCCCACCCGGCATCGCCGCGCCGGCAGAAGTCGTAGAAGCGGCCGGTGCAGACCACGTCGACCTCCACGCCGTCGACGCTCGCGCGCTGGCTGATCGTCATCTTGGTCTGGGCGATCGCCCGGTCCCCTGCGACGTCGGAGCTGTGCCCGCCCAGGAAGTGCAGGATGCTCACCCCGTTCTCGAAGCCCGCCTTGCTGGCGGCGATGAAGTCCGCGGCCGGGCCCTGGAACCAGGTGGCGGTCATCCAGCCGTCGGCGTCCCACACGCCGGCGAAGCGCTCCCAGTCCCCGGCGTCGCGCCACACCGCCCAGTTCTCGACCAGCTCGCGCAGCGCCACCCGGTCCTCGTCACTCATCGGCACCCACAACCTCCTGTTTCCGTGCGTCGTCTTTCGGGTTCAGGTGATGGCCGGCGCCAGCTGCGTCCCGGCCGCGACGTGCAGCGTCTCGCCGGTGATCGCGCGAGCCCGGTCGGAGAGCAGGAACGCCACGGCGTGCGCCACGTCGACCGGCTCCACCAGCGTGCCCAGCGGCGAGGCCGCCGCGAACCGGCCCGCGTAGTCCTCGATGTGGTCCGCGTCGCCCTTCACGGCGTTGAACGGCGTGCGCACGAAGCTGGGCGCCACCACGTTCGCGGTGACCCCGAGCGGCCCGAGCTCCCGGCACGCCGCCCGCGTCATGCCGACCAGGCCGGCCTTCGACGCGGAGTACGACGCCGTCGAGCCGCCGCCGAGCCAGACCCGCGAACCGACCGACACCACCCGGCCGGCGCCGAGGCGCCGCCACAGCGGGATGCAGTGCTTGATCATCAGCATCGCGCCCGTCAGGTTGACGTCGAGCGTGGTCTGCCAGGTTTCGAGCTCCCCGGCCTCCACCGAGTGCTGCGGTTCGACGCCCGCGTTGTTGACCAGCGCGTCCACCCGGCCCCAGGTGGCGTCGACCCGCTCGATCGCCGCCCGCACGGAACCCTCGTCGCTGACGTCGGCCGCGACGCCCAGCACCCGGCCCTCGTGCGCGCGGGCGAGCCGGTGGGCGGCCTCCTCGGCGTCGCGCCGGTCGAGCAGCGCGACCCGGTAGCCCTCGCCCAGCAGCACCGTGGCGATGGCGGTGCCCATCGCCCCCGCGCCGCCGGTGACGACCGCGACCGGCGCGCTCACGCGGCAGCCCCGGTCCGGGCCGCGAACTCGGTGATCGCGTCCGCCACCGCGTGCGGCATCGACAGCATCGGCGAGTGGCTCGACTCCAGCTCGCTCACCGACTTCAGCCGGGCCGCCATCATGCGCTGCACGTCGGGCGTGCACGCGCGGTCGAGGGTGCAGACCACGAAGTGCGACGGGACGTCGCGCCAGGCCGCCCTGGTGACGGACGTGTCCCGCACACCGGCGTGCTCGGGGGTGAGGCGCTCGGCGGCGGCGTACGCGTCCTCGGGCGTGCAGTCGTGGTAGAAGGCGTGCCGGGCGGTGTCCGGGTCGATGACCAGCGTGTCCCCGACCCGGCGGATGTCGTCGCGGCCCGCCTGCGAGCCCGCCTCCGCGTCGTTGACCGACCCGACCGATTCGCCGGGCTCCAGGCAGAACGCGCTGACGAACACCATCGCGCGCACGTTCGGGGCGTCGCCGACCTCGCCCAGCAGGGCGCCGGAGTAGGAGTGCCCGACGAGCACCACGTCGCCCGCCACGCCGGCGAGCACGCCGAGCAGGTGATCGCAGTGCCCGCGGAACGTGGGGTCGCCGGGTGCGCGGCCCTCGCCGGGCAGCGTGACGCGCACGCACCGGTGGCCCGACGCCTCGAGCAGCGCGGCGACGCGTTCCCAGGCCCAGCCGCCGTGCCACATGCCGTGCACGAGCACCACGGTCGGGAGCGGGGAGTCAGTGCTCATTCTCGGTCCTCTCGGGTCTCAGGAGTGGGCGGGCACTGCGGCGGGGGCGTCCTCGGGGGTGCGCAGGCAGTACGTCAGGCCGATGCCCACGACGTAGATGCCGGAGAGCACCCAGACCGTCCCGGCCACGCCGATCGGCCCGACGAGCCCGGCCACGACCGGCCCCATGAACTGGCTGACGCCCGCGCCGAGGTTCAGGATCGCGACCGCGCCGCCGACGCGGTGCGGGGCGAGCGAGGGCAGGATCGCCGACAGCGGGACGAACCCGGAGAGCGCGGCGCCGTGGAGGATCGCGACCACGAGGATGGCCCAGAAGTTCGGGCCGAGCAGCTGCGGCACGTAGTAGAAGGCCGGGACGGTCACGGCGCAGAGGAAGCCGCCGAACCAGGCCACGGTGCGGACGCGGCCGATGCGGTCGCCCACGTACCCGAACAGCACGTTGGCGAGGATGTTGGCGAGCAGCATCGTGCCCCACACCGTCTGCCACTGCGGTGTGGACAGCCCGACGTCGCGCACCATGTGGGTGGTCAGGAACACCACGAACGCGTAGAAGCCCAGGGTGTTGATCACCCGGACGATCCCGCCGATGCCGACGCGCGGCCGTTCGACCACGATCGTCACCGCGCCGACCAGCGCGCCGACGTGGGAGGCGAGGTCCGTGGGCTCCCGGCGGCGGGCCTGCACCAGGAACAGCAGCAGGCCCCCGCCCAGGCCGATGAACACGAGCGACGACGCGAGCGTCGCGAACTCGCCGACGAGCGGGATCATGATCCCGGCGTAGTAGGAGCCGATCACGCCGAGGCCGAGGATCGAGAAGAACCAGTACCAGCCCACGGCCTTGCCCAGCACCGGTTCCGGGGTGTCGGTGGCCACCCACACGAGGAACCCGTAGGCGAACAGCGGGTAGCCCAGACCGCGCACGCCGAAGGCGATCAGCATGAACGTGAAGTCGCCCTGGGCCAGCGCGGTGAGGAATGCGATCTCGAGCACGACCCAGATCGCGAACCCGACGAGCATCACGCGGCGCGGGCCGAAGGCCTCGGCGAGCGCGCCCGACAGCCAGGCCCCGGCGGCGACCACGAACCCGTAAACGCCCCAGAGCAGCGAGACCTGGCCCGGCCCGAAGCCCTGCGCGTCGAGGTACGGCGAAAGGAACCCGGCCTCGACCCCGTCACCGATCATGAAGAGGGTCAGCGCGACGAAGCCCCAGCGCAGGTTCGGCACGATCCCGTGGCGGGCGAGGTGGCCGGAGATCGGCCGTCCAGTGGCAGCCTGATCGGCCGGTGGTGCGACCCGCGGTGGATCGTCCTCGTCGTTCCTCAGCACCAGAACCTCCTCGTTCCTGCGACGGTGCGGCTCGGGGCGTTCCCTGCGCCGCCGACGATCCTGAGGTCCGGCCGCACCCCCGGCCAGATTTCGTTGCCACCCAGTGGCAACGATCCGCTAGGCTGCCGGCCGTCGACGGGATCGGGAGGTGGGTCATGGCCGGGCGGATCGGCACACCGGGGCAGACCGTCTCCCGGCGGTTGCTCGCGGTGCTCGACTGCTTCGACGTGGCGCACCCGGCCCTGACGCTCACCGAGGTGGCCCGCCGCAGCGGGCTGCCCGTCTCCACCGCGCGCAGGCTCATCAACGAGCTCCGGGCCTGGGGCGGGCTCGAACGCCTCTCCGACGGCCGCTACCGCATCGGGATCCGGCTCTGGACGATCGGCGCGCTCGCGCCGCAGCAGCGGGGCCTGCGCGAAGCGGCCGTCCCCGCCATGCACGACCTGTTCCAGGCCACCCAGGAGAACATCCAGCTCACGGTGCCCGACGGCGTCGATGCGCTCTGCATCGAGAAGATCTCCAGCGCCAGGGCCGTGCCCACCCTGACCCACGTCGGCGGCCGGCTGCCGCTGCACGCCACCGGGGTCGGGAAGGCCATCCTCGCGTTCTCGGGCAAGGAGCTGCTCGGCTCCGTGGTCGAGGTCGGCCTCGCCCGGATGACCCCGCACACGATCACCGAGCCGGGGAGGCTCGCCGCCGCGCTGGCCGAGGTGCGCCGGACCGGCGTGGCGTACTCCTACGAGGAGATGACGCTGGGCGCCGTGTCGGTGGCCGCCCCGATCCTCACGCTGGACGGACGGGTCCGCGCCGCGCTCGGCATCGTGGCGCACTCCCGGGCCGCGGTCGACCGGCTCGCCCCCGCCGTGCGCACGGCGGCGCTGGGGATCGCCCGCGCCACGAGCTGACGGCGGTAGCGCGCCCCGGGCGACCGCAGGCCGAGGGCTCGCGCCGGCGAGATCGCCGATCTACACTCGTTGACCATGACGGGGGTCCCTGCGGGCCTCAGCACCGCTGCTGACCGTCAGGTGCGCTGGGGAGTGCCACTGGCGGTGCTCGTTGCGGGCATGTTCATGTCGATCTTGGACGTGACGATCGTCAACGTCGCCATCCCGACGATCCAGAACGACTTCGGCACCACCGTCGAGGACGTGCAGTGGATCGCCAACGCCTACACGCTGGCGCTCGGCGTGGTGGTGCCGCTCAGCGGCTGGCTGGGCGACCGGTTCGGCTACACCCGGGTCTACGTCATGTCGGTGCTCGGGTTCGCGTTCGGCTCCGCGCTGTGCGGCCTCGCGTGGGACCTCACCAGCCTCGTGGTGTTCCGCATCGTGCAGGCGATCCCCGGCGGGATCATCCCGGTGATCACGCTGGCGATGGTCTACCGGATCGTGCCGAAGGAGAAGATCGGCACGGCGATGGGCATGTACGGGCTGGGCGTGGTGTTCGCGCCCGCCGTCGGCCCCACGCTGGGCGGCTACCTGGTCGAGTACGTCGACTGGCGGCTGATCTTCTTCATCAACGTGCCGATCGGCGTGCTGGGCGCGATCGCCGCCGTGCTGGCGCTGCCCGCCTTCGCGCCGGGCCGGGCGGGCCGCTTCGACACCCTGGGCTTCGTCGCGGTGGCGAGCGGCCTGTTCGCGCTGCTGCTCGCGCTGTCCGAGGGCGAGTCCTGGGGGTGGACGAGCTACCGCGTGGTCATCCTGCTCCTCTACGGCGCGCTGAGCCTCGCGTTGTTCGTGGTGATCGAACTAGCCGTCGCGGAACCCCTGCTGGACGTGCGGATCTTCCGCCACTGGCAGTTCACCAACTCGCTGGTGCTCATCGGCCTGATGTCGGTGGCGCTGTTCTCGGGGCTGTTCTACGTCTCGCTGCTGCTGCAGCAGGTGCAGGGCCTCGGTGCATTCGAGGCAGGCCTCGTGATGCTGCCGCAGGCCCTGGCCACCGCGGTGGTGATGCCCATCTCCGGGCGGCTCTACGACCGGCTCGGGGCGAGGTGGCCCGCCGTCGTGGGCCTGTTCCTGGTGGCGCTGGCCGCCTACCAGCTGTCCGGCATCGTGGTCGACACCCCGCGCCAGCACATCACGTGGCTGCTCGTGCTCCAGGGTGCGGGGATGGGCCTCGCGATGATGCCGATCATGACCGGCGGGCTGGCGGCGGTGCCGCCGCACCTGGTGAGCCGCGCCGGGGCGTTCAACAACGTCGTGCAGCGCACCGCGTCGGCGCTCGGCGTCGCCGTGCTCACCGCGATGCTCACCAGCCACCAGGCGCAGACCATGGCCGGCCGGGCCGCGCTCCTCACCGACGCCGCCGCCGTGCCCGACGCCGGCCCGCCGGGCGTCTCCCCGCTGCTCGGGCTCTACGCCTGGTACCAGCGGGTCGACCTGCAGGTGTACGTCGTGGCGCTGCAGGACGTCTTCCTGGTCACGGCGAGCATCTCGGTGCTCGCGATGTTCGGGGCGCTGCTGCTGCGGTCCACGGTGCGGGCGGCGGGCGGCGCGCGTCAGGAGCCACCCGCCGAGCCCGTGCCGGAGGTGTCGATCCCTTCCCCCCGGCCCGCACCCGACGCGGACATCCCGGAGGGCTCGCGCGGCACCGTGGCGGGAGCGGACGCCGGTCGCCGCTGATCCCGGCCGTTGGTGGTGAGCTCTATCGTTCCGGTCGTGACCCAGTACCTCGACCTCGCCGCCGGGATCGCCGCGCGCGTCCGCGACGGCGAGCTCGGGCCCGGCGCCGAGCTCCCGGCGGTGCGGGTGGCCGCCGAGGAGGCGGGCACCACACCGTCCACGGTCGCGCGGGCCTACCGGCACCTCGCCGACCACGGTGTGATCACCCAGGCCGACCGCCGCCGCGCCCGGGTGGCCGCGGGCGGGCCGCTCGCCGCGCGGCAGCTCCTCGACGAGGGCCGGGTGTTCCGCCTGGCCGGCAGCGACGACCCGGCGCTGCAGGTCGTGCTCGACGGGCTCGACGCGTCGGTGCGGGTCGTCGGCGCCCGGGGGAGCTTCCCCGCCCTGCGCGCCCTGGTCCGTGGTGAGGCCGACGGCGCGGCGATCCACCTGCGCCACCGCTGCGGCGACTACAACACCCCGTTCGCCCGCGCGCTGCTGCGCGGCCGCGATCCGCACCTGTTGCACCTGTGGCGCCGCGAGCAGGGCCTGATCGTCCCGCCGGGGAACCCGCTGGCCATCACCACCCCCTCCGACCTGCACGGGCGCCGCGTCGCCCGTCGCGAACCCGGCTCGGGCACCCGGGTGCTGCTCGACCAGCTCGTGCACGAGGCCGGCGCCACCCCCGGCCCGCTGTCCGCCGACTACGGATCCCACTTCGAGATCGCGCTGGCCGTCGCGGCCGGCGCCGCCGACGTCGGCCTGGGCGTGCGCGCGGCCGCCGCCGATCTCGAACTCGACTTCGTCCCGCTCACCTGGGAGAGCTACGACGTCGTCCTGCCCGAGTCCGCGCTCGGCGCCGCCGGGCCGCTGGTGGCCGCGCTCAGCGAGCCCGCCGTCCGCGAGACGATCACCGCCATGCCCGGGTACGACCTGGCGGCCACCGCCACGATCGAACGTATCGCCGAGCGGGTGAGCCACCGGTGACCGGCACCGCGCGGCGTCCCGGTGGCCGCACCGCCCGCGTGCGCGCGCAGATCCTCGCCGCCACCGTCGAGCTCGTCGCGCGCGACGGCATCGCGGGCTTCCGCTACGAGGAGGTCGCCGACCGCGCGGGCGTCCACAAGACCAGCGTGTACCGCAACTGGCCCGACCGCGAGGAGCTCGTGGTCGAGGCCCTGCTGCAGTACGTCGACGACCTCGGCACCGTCGCCGACACCGGCGACCTCCGCCGGGACCTGGTCGACTTCCTCATGGTCATCGCCGAGGGCCTGGCCAAACCGACCGTCCGGGCGCTCGAACAGGCCACCCACGCCATCCACGAGAGCCCTGCCGTCCGGCGCGCGGTCACCCGGATCCTCCAGGAGCGCTCCGCCGCCCTCCGGCGCCGGGTGGACCTGGCGACGGCCCGCTGCGAACTCCCGCCCATCGACTACGCCCTGTTCGGCGAGATGATCTCCGGCCCGGTCCACCTCATCGTGAACCGCGGCCTGCGCCCCTTCACCCGCGCCGACGCCGAACGCATCGTCGACGTCGTGCTCGCCGGGGTGCGAGCCACGACCCCGGACGCCTGAGGCCTCCCCCCGGAGCTCCATGATCACCGGCTGGGAGCGAAAGCCGACACGTGGCGTCGGGAAACGCGCCGGTCCGCCGATCATGCGTCCGGGAGGCGCCCCGGCGGAGGCGATCCCACGTCGAGCAGTACATCAGCGCGGCCGGCGGGCCCTCATGTGCGCCTCGCGCTGATCATGGGTCGCCCGCGCGAGCAGTACGTCAGCGTGGTTGGCAGGACCGTCTGGTGCTTCTGGTTCGCGATGATCGTCGTGAGCAGTACGCCAGGGTCCTCGCCAAACCTTGGTGTGCGGCTCGCGCTGATATTGGGCCGCAGGCCGGCGCGCTCCTGCGCGAGCAGTACGTCAGCGCGGTCGGTGGGACCGTGGGGTGCGGCTCGCGCTACCGGACCCGCCGGCCCGTCTCGGCACAGGAGTAGCCGCCGAGCTTCTCCACCTGGTTGCGGAAGTCGGGGTGGTCGAGCAGCGTCCAGAGGGGGGCGAGGACCTCGTCGTCCAGCCCGGCGGCGCGGAGGACGAGGTCGTACGGCTCGCGGGCGACCGGCACGAAGTCCAGGCCGAACGCGCGGGCGGCCGCCTGGATGCCCAGGCCGGCGTCGGCGCGGCCGGCGGCCACCGCGGCGGCGACGCCGAGGTGGGTGTGCTCCTCGCGGGAGTAGCCGCTGATCGTGGCCGGGTCGATGCCGCGTTTGCCGAGCTCGTGGTCGAGCAGCACCCGGGTGCCCGCGCCGCGCTGGCGGTTGACGTAGCGCAGGCCGGGGCGGGTGAGGTCGGCGATGCCGGCCAGCCCCAGCGGGTTGCCGGGGGCCACGAGGAGGCCCTGGTCGCGGTGCACGAGCCGGACGACGGCGAGGTCGGCGTCGGGGCCGAAGATCCGGTCCAGGTAGGGGAGCGTGTACTCGCCCGTGGCGGGGTCGAGCAGGTGCGAACCGGCCACGTGGCACAGCCCGTCGCGCAGGGCGACCAGCCCGCCGAGCGACCCGACGTTCGACGAGGCGAGCGTGATCAGCGGGTCGGCGGCGCGCAGCGCGGAGGCGGCCACGTCGAGGACCAGGTCGTGCGAGCCGATCGCGACGATCGTGCGCTCGACGTCGGCGAGCCCGCGCAGCAGTTCCACGCGGACCTGCTCGCCCGCGTGGTGGCCCTCCACCCCGGCCGGCACGACGAGCAGGCCGTCGGCGCGCACCAGCGAGGTGAGCACCCCGGCCGCCCGGGGGAGCGGGGTGGCCACGACGTCGCCGCCGACGCGGCCGAGCCGGACGCGCACCCAGTCGTCGGAGCCGATCGCCGAGGCCAGCTTGCGGGCGAGCCGGGCGGTGGTCGACGGGCGTTCCCGCGGCGCGGCGCCCTCGAGCGCGGCGAGCATCGGCGCGGCGAAGATGTCGAAGGTCAGCGCGGCCGACACGGGGTAGCCGGGGGCGCCGAGGATCGGGGTGGCCGGGTCGCCCGCCACGGTGCCGAGGACCACCGGATGGCCGGGGCGCACCGCCACGCCGTGGACGGCCAGGGCGCCGGCGGTCGCGACCACCCGGGCGGTGTAGTCGTCGCGCCCGGCGCTCGAACCCGCGATCAGGATCACCAGGTCCGCGTCGGTGGCGGCCTCCCGGACGGCGGCCGCGATCAGGTCGGGGTCGTCGGGCACGATGCCGGTGGTGCGGGCCGCGCAGCCCACCTCGGTGGCCTGCCCGGCGAGCATCATCGAGTTCGTGTCGGCGATCTCACCGGGGGCGAGGTCGGTGCCGACGGGGCGGATCTCGTCGCCGGTCGGGATGATCACCACGCGCGGCCTGCGGCGCACCAGCAGTTCGACGACGCCGGCGGCGGCGCAGGCGGCGACGTCGACTGGCCGCAGCCGGTGGCCCTCGGGCAGCAGCAGCTCGGTGGCGCTGATGTCCTCGCCGATCGAGCGGACGTGCTGGTAGGGCGGCACGGCCGCGCGCACCTCGGCGCGCCCGTCGGGGGTGTGGTGCACGTGCTCGCGCATGACCACGGCGTCATATCCGGGTGGGAGCGGGTCGCCGGTGTCGACCACCTCGAAGTCGTCGAGCAGCACCGGGGTGGTCTCGGCGGCGCCCACCGTGTCGGCGGAGCGCACCGCGATGCCGTCCATCGCCGCCGAGTCGAACGCGGGGGAGGACCGCTGGGCCCACACCGACTCGGCGGTGACCCGGCCCACCGCCTCCCCGACCGGCAGCGTAACCGCGTCGACGCGGGGCGGGCAGCCCGCGGCCGCACAGGCCTCCCGCCACACCCGCCGGGCGTCCTCGGCGGGGATGTCGGACACGAACGGGCTCGTCATCGGTACAGGATGACCTCCACCTCGGTGCCGCCGTCGAGCCCGGTGGCCGGTTCCGGCACCACGAGGTACCCGTCGGCCCGCGCCAGCACCGACAACAGGGCCGACGGCCCGAACAGCGGCTCCGCCACGCCGTCGCACAGGGCGACCTGCACGACGTCCAGGCGCCCCGCGGCCGAGGCCAGGTCGCGGCTCAGCCGGGCACGCACGGTGGGTTCCGGCGGCGGCCGCTCCGCTCCCGCGAGCCGCCACACCAGCGGCACCCCGACGAGCCGGAACACCACGAGCGCCGACAGCGGGTTGCCGGGCAGCCCGACCAGCGGGACGCCCCCGCAGTCGGCCAGCAGCGTCGGCTTGCCCGGTTTGACGGCCAGGCCGTGGCACCAGATCTCGCCCAGCGCGGCCACGGCCCCGGCGGTCTCGTCGCGGGCGCCCACGGACGACCCGGCGGAGACGACCACCAGGTCGGCGTGGCCGAGGGCGGCTCGCAGCGTGGACTCGAGGGCGTCGCGGTCGTCCCGCACGATCCCGGCCGAGACCGGCTCGCCGCCCGCGTCGCGCACCAGCCCGGCCAACGCTGAGGCCGTGGCGTCGCGGACCTGGCCGGCCGCGAGCCGCGGGGTCTCCGGCGGCACCACCTCGTCGCCCGTGGACACGATCGCCACCCGCGGGCGGGCGTGCACCGCCACGGACGTGACGCCGGCCGCGGCGAGGAAGCCCAGCTGCGGGGCCCGCAGCTGACGGCCCGCGCCCACCAGCACGTCGCCCGCCGCCGCGTCCTCGTCGGCCCGCACCAGCCCGGACCCGGGCGCGACCGGCCGGGTGACCTCGATGGTGCCGGGCATGGTCTCGGCCGTGTGCTCGACCATCACCACGGCGTCGGCACCGTCCGGCAGCACCGCGCCGGTGGGGATCGCCACGCACGTGCCCACGGCGACGGCGACGGTGGGCGCCGCGCCCATCCGCACGGCACCGGCCAGGTCGAGGTAGGAGGGCAGGCCCTCGGAGGCGCCGTAGGTGTCGGCGGCGCGCACCGCGTAACCGTCCACGGTGGAGCGGGCGAACCCCGGCATCGCCGTGGGTGCGCGGATGTCGGCCGCGGGCACCCGGTGCAGCGCCGCGGCGAGCCCGACCTCCTCCACAGCGGTGCGCCGGGCCGGGCGGAACCCGGCCAGCGCCTCACCCACCGTTCGCGCGGTGAAGAACTCTCGGCTCACCGGCTCGGTTGGCCCTCCCTACCTCCCGGACGTGGCTGGGGGCGGGCCGCCGCGCCACCTTTGGGCAGGCCGAGCACGCTCACCACCGGGCCCAGCGCCACCTGGCCCAGCCCGCAGATGGAGGTCTTGCGCATGGCCTCCTCCAGCCGCAGGATGTGCGCCTTCCGGTCGTCGTCGAGCTCGGAGCCCTCCTCCACGACGTCACGCAGGATCGCGTGCGCCTTGGTGGAGCCCACGCGGCACGGCACGCACTTGCCGCACGACTCGTTGCGGAAGAACCGCAGCACGTTGGTGGACGCGGCGAGCAGGTCGGTGCCCTCGGCGAGCACCACCATCGCGCCCGAGCCGAGCATCGTGCCGTGCTCCACCGCGGTGCCGAAGTCCAGCGGCATGTCCAGCTTGTCGGGGCCGATGAAGTTGGACGACGCGCCGCCCGGCTGCACGGCGCCGACCTCCCGGCCCCCGCTCACGCCGCCCGCCAGCTCGATCAGCTCGCGCACGGTGGTGCCCATCGGCACGCAGTACACGTCCGGCCGTTCGACGTGCCCGGACACGGCGAAGAACTTCCAGCCCACCGAGTCGCCCGCGCCCTGGTCGGCCCACCACTGCGCGCCGCGCTGCAGGATCACCGGCACGTCGGCGAACGTCTCCACCGAGTTCATGAGGGTGGGCCGCCCGTGCAGGCCGTAGTTGCCGGGGAACGGCGGCTTGTTGCGCGGCTCCCCGCGGTGGCCCTCCATGCACTCCAGCAGCGCGGTCTCCTCGCCGAGGATGTAGCCGCCGGGGGAGACGAACACCTCCACGTCCAGCCGCCGCCCGCTGCCGCAGGCGTCCGGCCCGATCACGCCGGCCGCGCGCAGAGCCTGGAGCTCCTCGCGCAGCACGTGTTCCTCGGGACCGTACTCGTGGCGGATGAACACCCAGCCTTCCTCGGCGCCGACCACAGCCATGCCCAGCAGCAGCCCTTCCAGCACGAGGTGCGGCTGGGTGGCCAGGATCTGACGGTCCTTGAACGTGCCCGGCTCGGACTCGTCGGCGTTGCAGATCGCGTACTTGACCGGATCCGTGGTGCCCCGGACCAGGCCCCACTTCTGCCCGGTGGGGAACCCGGCACCGCCCATCCCGCGCAGCCCGGAGTCCTTCAGCGTCTGCACGACGGTGTCCGGGTCCAGCTCGCCCGCCAGCAGCGCGCGCAGCGTGGTGTAGCGCTCGGCGACGCCGGACCCAGCGGGGTACGGGTCGTTCGGCCACGGCTCGGTGCGCAGGCTCGCCGGCGTGGCGCCGACGTCGCCCGCGCGGGCACCGGCCACCAGCTCGTCGGCCTGCTCGACCGGCGCGGGCCGCTCGTTGACCGCCACCGCGGGCGCGGTGTCGCAACGGCCCAGGCACGAGACCTCGACCAGCTCCACCTCGGCGTCCTCGCCGTAGCGTTCGCGCAGCTCGGCCAGCCGGGCCTCGCCGTCGCGCAGGAAGCACGGCAGGTCGTGGCAGACGTGCAGCGCGACCTTGGCCGGCGGCTCGGTGCGGAAGTGCGGGTAGAACGAGATCAGGCCCTCGATCTCGTACAGCGGGCGGCGGGTGTCGCGGGCGAGCTCCTCGAGTTCCTCGCGCGGCAGCCAGCCCAGGCGGGCCTGGATCGCGTTGAGCGCCGGGATCAGCGACGGCCCGGGGAACTTCCCGGCCCGCGCCTCGACCCCCGGCACCCGGCGTGCCCGGATCTCGGCAGCCCGGTCGGTGACCTCCGTCATGCCCGCACCCCCAGCGGCTCGACCTGCACGGCGCAGAACTTGAATTCCGGGATCTTGCCGTACGGGTCGATCTCGTCGATGGTCAGCAGGTTCGCCGCCGCCTCCCGGAAGTGGAACGGGATGAAGCAGTTGCCCAGCTGCTCGCGGTGCGAGATGCGCACCAGCAGTTCGATGGAACCGCGCCGCGACCGCACCCGGACGGTCTCGCCGTGGGACAGCCCGCGGTCGGCGGCGTCCTTCGGGTGCATGTACACCTCGGCGACCGGGGAGATGGCGTCCAGCGCGAAGGAGCGTCGGGTCATCGAACCGGTGTGCCAGTGCTCGAGGAGGCGGCCGGTGTTGAGCACCAGCGGGTACTCCGCATCCGGCAGCTCCTTGGGCGGCAACCACTGCGCCGGTACCAGGTGGGCGAGCCCGTCGTCGGTGTTGAACCGCTCGTCGAACATGACGATCGTGCCGTCGGTGTGCTCGGGGTCGGGGTTCGGGTAGAGCTTGCCCGTGAGCCCGAGGTTGTCGTAGCGGAGGTTCTTGTACGACGGCATCAGCTCGACCATCTCGTCGAACACCTCGCTCGGCGAGCCGTAGTTCCAGTCGAGCCCGATCCGGCGCGCGATGTCCTGCACGATCTCCCAGTCCGGGCGGGCCTGCCCGGGCGGGTCCATCACCTTGCGGCCGAGCTGCACCCGCCGGTCGGTGTTGGTGTAGGTGCCGTCCTTCTCCAGGTAGGAGGTGGCCGGGAGGATCACGTCGGCGAACTCGGCGGTCTCGGTGAGGAAGATGTCCTGCACCACGAGGAAGTCGAGCGCGGCCAGCGCCTTGCGCACCTTGTTGATGTTCGGGTCGGACAGGAACGGGTTCTCGCCGAGCATGTACATGCCGCGCACCCCGTCGGGCTGCAGCACGGACTTGATGATCTCGGTGACGGTGAGGCCCCGGTTCGGGTCCAGACTCGTGCCCCACGCCTGCTCGAACCGCTGCCGGGTGGCCTCGGCGTCCACGCCCTGGTAGTCGGGGTAGAACATCGGGATCAGCCCGGCGTCCGAGGCGCCCTGCACGTTGTTCTGCCCGCGCAGCGGGTGCAGGCCGGTGCCCGGCCGCCCGACGTTGCCGGTGATCGAGCAGAGCGCGATCAGGCAGCGCGCGTTGTCGGTGCCGGTGGTGTGCTGGGAGATCCCCATCCCCCAGTAGACGACCGCGGCCCGGGCCTCGCCCCAGGTGCGGGCCACCTCGCGGATGGTGTCGGCGTCGACGCCGGTGATCTGCGCCGCGCGCTCCGGCGGGTACTCGGCCACCGTGCGGGCCAGCTCGTCGTAGTTCGACGTGCGGTTGGCGATGAACTCGCGGTCGATCAGCCCGAGCCGGATGATCTCGTGCATCACCGCGTTGTAGAACGCCACGTCGGTGCCCGGCTTGAGCTGCACGAAGACGTCGGCGTGCTCGGCCACCGTGGACGCGCGCGGGTCCACGTAGATCACCTTGGTGCCGCGGCGGCGGGCCTGCTTGAAGAACGAGCTGGCCACCGGGTGGTTGGCGGTGGGGTTGGAGCCGGTGATGATCACGCAGTCGGCGTTGGCGACGTCGCCGTAGGTGGTGGACACCGCGCCCGACCCGACGCCCTCGAACAGCGCGGCCACCGAGGAGGCGTGGCAGAGCCGGGTGCAGTGGTCGACGTTGTTGGTGCCGAAGCCGGTGCGGATGAGCTTCTGGAAGAGGTAGGCTTCCTCGTTCGAGCACTTCGCCGAGCCGAACCCGGCGATCGCGCCCGGCCCGCCCGTCGCGTGGATCTCCTTCAGGCGACGGGCGACGAGGTCGAGCGCCTCCTCCCAGGTGGCCTCCCGGAAGTACGGCAACACCTCGTCGTAGTCGACCAGCCCGCCGGGCTTGCGCTTGCCGCCGCGCTTGTCGCCCGGCTTGCGGCCCCCGCCGCCGCGCTCGCCGCCGTTGACCCGGCCGCGGTCGTTGTCGCTGTCGCCGCGGACGTCGGCGGACAGCGGGCCCTTCGGGTACGCCGAGTCGATGCGGATCAGGGGAGTGGTGAGCCGCTGAGGGGAAGCCGAGTAGTCCCAGCCGTAACGGCCCTTGACGCACAGCCTGCTCTGCGAGCCCGGCTGGTCACGGCCCTCGGCGAACGAGATCGCGCCGCGCTCGCGGTCGACGTAGTAGGTGAGCGCGCAGCCCACGCCGCAGTACGGGCAGACGCTGTCGACGGCGTCCAGCTCCTCGCGCGGCCGGATCGGGATGCCGCGGATCGGCTTGTTGGTGAGCGCACCCGTGGGGCAGGCCTGCACGCACTCGCCGCAGGTGACGCACGAGCTGGCACCCATCGGGTCGTTCAGGTCGAACGCGATCCGGGTGGAGTAGCCCTTGCCGGAGCGGCCGATGACGTCGTTGCCCTGGATGTCGTCGCAGGCCCGCACGCAGCGGTCGCACAGGATGCAGGCGTCGTGGTTGACGTCGATGACCGGGTTGGACGAGTCCGTGCCGCGGCCCGAACCGCAGGGCAGCTCGGTGGTCTCGCGGGCCACCCCGAAGTCGTCGGCCAGCTCGAGCAGCAGGTTGTCGCGGGTCTTGGTGTCCTTCGGATCCTCGGCGCGCGGCGGCTGATCGGATACCAGCAGTTCGGTCAGGGTGGCGCGGTTGCGCTCCAGTTCCTCGGTGGCGGTCTTGACCTGCATGCCGTCCTCGCACGGACGCACGCACGCCGCGGCGAACACGCGCCCGCCGGTGTCGACCACGCACATCCGGCAGACGCCGACCGGGTCGTAACGCTCGTCGTGGCACAGCACGGGGATGTCGATGCCCGCCTGCTTCGCCGCGTCGTAGATGGTGGTGCCCTCGGGCACGGTGACGGAGCGCCCGTCGATCTCGGCGGTGACCGTCCGCACGGCGGTGGACGGATCGTGCACGGCTGTCATCTCAGCTCCCAACCGGTAGTGCATACCGCATACAACATAGTCGCTCCGCGGCCGATCCGGCGATTTTCGTTCGTCAGCCGCCCAGCAGCAATGCGGCTTCCGCCTCTTGACCAGGTCGACCTTCGTCGTCCAGACCACGGGCGGCGTAGTAGCCCGCCACCATCGCACGCAACCGGTCGGCGGTGAGCGCGGCCACCCGGCCCGACCCGAGTTGCAGCGGTGTCTCCAGCATCCGGGCCGGCAGCGTGTCGTCGGCGGCGGTGGCGCCCTCGCGCTGGTTGAACACCCGCTTGGCCAGCACGATCCGCTGTGCGACGGCCCGCAGCTCCGCCGCGTCGACGTCCCAGCCGGTGACGGAGCGCAGCAGCGCGGCCCACTCCGTGAACGGGTCCTCGAAGACACCGCGCAGGAACTTGCAGAGGATCATCGAGTCCATCACGGCGGCCCGGTCCTCCGTGCCCACCGCGGCCGCCACCTGGGCGGCCCCGCCGTTGAGCCGGTCGTGCTCGCCGGACAGGTCGGCCTCGTACGCGCCGGACCGGTTGTGGTCGGCGCCGCGGGCGTTGACGGCGAGCCCCAGGGCCATCGCCTGCAGCGTGCGCGGCTCGTACCCCGGCAGCTCGAGGCCCTTGACCTGCGGCGCGAACGCGATGGAGTCATGGCCGACCACCTCGGCCGCCCGGCGCGACCCCTGCGCCAGCAGCTCGCCCAGGCCCTCCCGGGCGCCGATCAGGTCGAGCGCGCGCAGCAGCGCGGCGCCGTCGCCGAACCGCAGCCACGGGGCGTCGATCAGTCCGCGCTCGGCGCACTCCATCGCCCAGGCGATCGTGCCGCCCGCCGAGATCGTGTCCAGCCCCAGCTCGTCGCAGCGGGCGCTGGCGGCGAACACGTCGTCCGGGTCGGACACCCCGCACAGCGGGCCGAGCGCGAACACGTTCTCGTACTCCATGCGCTGCGTGCCGCCGCCCTTGCGGGAGTAGATGTGCTCGCAGCCGATCGAGCACGACGCGCACGAGTTGCGGGCCACGCCGCGCAGCTCGTGCAGCTCCTCCGCGGCCAGCCGGGGCGCGCCGTCGAACGTCGCCGCGGTGAAGTTGCGGGTGGGGAGCGTGGAGACGGCGTTGAACGCGAGCAGGTTCGCGAGCGTGCCCAGCTCCCGGTACTTCGCCGTGGCCGGCCCGAAGCTGCGAGCCCGCAGGTCCTTCGCCGCGGCCAGCACCGCCGCCTGGTCGGCGATGTCCACCCGGGTGGCCGAGCGCACCAGCACGGCCTTGACGTTCTTCGCCCCCAGCACCGCGCCCAGCCCGCCGCGGCCCGCGTGGCGCCCGTCGTGGCTCACCGTCGCGTAGCGGACCTGCCGCTCCCCGGCCGGCCCGATCGCCGCGGTCTGCCAGCCGCGCCCGAACCGCCCCCGCACGGCCGACTCGGCCTGCGCCGCGGACACACCGGCCAGCTCCGGTGCGGGCTCGAGCCGCGCGCCGTCGCCGTCGACCAGCAGCACCGACAGCTGCGCCGCCCGCCCGCGCACCACGATCGCGTCGTGGCCGGTGAGCTTGCCCGCGATCGCGAACCGGCTGGACGCCAGCGCGTCGGTGAGCAGGCCCGTGAGCGGGGACTTCGCCACCACGGCGAACTTCGCGCTCGTCGTGAGGGGCGTGCCGACCAGCGGCGAGAACACGAACGCCAGCGGCGCCTCCGGGGCCAGCGGGTCGACCCGCGGCGGCGCCAGCCGGTGCATCAGCCACGTGCCCAGGCCCACGCCACCCAGATAGGCGCGCAGCACGGCGTCGTCGAGCTCGAGAGCAGCGCTCGTCGCCCCGCGGTCCCCGATGTCCACCACCAGGGCCCGCCCGAAATACCCGCCGGCCGTCACACCACCGAGCGTAGGCCGCTCAGCCGCCCGCGTCCGCCGACAGGAAGGCCACGCTGTCGCCCGGGACGAGCGGCAGCCGGGCGTCGCGGGTCATCTGGTCGCCGTTGACGGCCGCGACGACGTGCCGGTCCAGCGCGATCCCGACCGCCGCGGCCGCCGCACCCAGCGACGCGGCGCGCACCGTGCGCGGCCCGCGCTGCCCGCCGCTCGCGAGCGCCCCGAACCGCTCCACCACCACCTCCGGCGCCGGCCGGGCCAGCGCGTCGGCGTAGTCGGCCGGCTCGTTGACGTTGACCAGCGAGTCCAGGTCCGGGTCGACCTTCGCCAGTTCGGCGTCCGCCAGCAGGGCGTCGTCGTCGAGCTGCGTGACCCGGCAGTGCCGGAACAACATCCCCGGTCGCAGGTCACCCTCGGCCAGCAGCTCCTCGACCAACCCGGCGAGCGCCGTGCGGTACCCGGCGGCCAGCGGCTGCCGATACCCCCGGGCCACCGGGAGCACGACGTCGACGTCCGGGTCGAACCCGCGCAACACCCGCCGCACCAGTGCCGGGTGCAGGAACGGCAGGTCCGTGGAGCACACGAACGCCGCGGGTGCCTGCCCGGCCAGCGCACCCAGCCCCGTGGCCAGCCCGCGCATCGGCCCCAACCCTTCGACGGGGTCGGCCACCACCTCGACCCCCTGGGGGAGCTCCGGCAGCTCCTGGCCGGGCGCGGCGACGACCACCACCGGCCCGCCCACGGTGCGGGCGAGCAGTGCGGTGGTGCGGTGCAGCAGCGTGGAGCCGTGCCACTCGAGCGCCGCCTTGGGGCGGCCCATCCGGGACGAACGGCCCCCGGCAAGCACGACGCCCGCGGCGTCCGAGAGCCCGACCACGTCCCGATGCTAGTCCGGCGGCCGTGCGGTCGAGTCGCACACCAACGCTGTCCGCCAAACCCTGACGTTCTGCTGACCCCGGCCGGCGGACTTGTGAAGGGGGCGAGCAGCACACCAGCGCGGTGGGCCCGGCCCTGATGTGCTGTTGACCCTGGCGGCCCTTTGTCCCCCACGCGAGAAGCACACCAGCGCTGCCGGTCTGACCTGATGTGCGGCGGACACCTGGCGGCGGCGCGATCAACACGAGCAGTACACCAACGCGGCCGGTCCGACCCTGATGTACGGCTGATCCCGGTCTGCGGTGAGGTGGTCAACGCGAGCAGTACGTCAGTGCGGTCGGGCGACCCTGACGTGCTGTTGACCTCTGATGGTGGCGGTGTGGCATGCGCGAGCAGTACGCCAGCGTGGTTGCTCGACCGTGGTGTGCTGGTGATCTCTGGCGAGAGCTGTGTGGTCAGGGCGAGCAGTACGTCAGCGTGGGTGCGGGACCGTGGTGTGCTGATGATCTTGGTGGGGGCGCTGAGTTCGTCGTCGGGCAGTACGTCAGGGTGGTCGGTCCGACCGTGAGGTGCTGTTGATCGTCGCAGTGGGGCTGTGATCCGGGCGAGGCATGAGCTGCCCGCAATGTGCTGCTCGAGGCCCTGTGACGTCCGGCCGGTCGGCGCAAGCAGTACGTCAGCGCGGTCGGATGGCCTCGTCGTGCTGGTGACCTTTGGTGGTGGCGGTGTGGCCTGCGCGAGCAGTACGTCAGCGTGGTTGCTCGACCGTGGTGTGCTGGTGATCTAGGTGGGGGGCTGTCGGCGGCGTGAGCCGTACGCCAGTGCGGGTGGACGGACCTTGGAGTTCTGTTGATCGTGTGGCGACTCAGCGCACCTGACCCGACGCGGGGGTGCGGGTCGCGGGCGTTGGCTCCGGCGCGTCCTCCCGCGTGCGCACGCGGCGCAGGTGCTGCTCGGCCACGGCCACCACCGCGGCGCCGCCGGGTGGCAGGGCGTCGGAGCCGGGGGCGAGGCAGGCCAGGGTGCCTGCGGCCGTGTCCACGTCCACCCGGGTGACGCCGCCGAGCGGGACGACGCGCCGCACGGTGCCGGGGATCCGCAGGTCGGCGGGCTGTCCGTTCACCGCGGAGCAGTGTTCGGGGCGCACGACGTACAGGTCGGGGTGGCCGGTGACGGCGGGCGGCAGCACGTTGGTGAACCCGACGAGGCGGGCGCAGTCGACGTCGACCGGCTGGTCGAGCACCTGCCCGGTGGGCCCGAGTTGCCGGATCCGCCCTGCGACGAGCAGGGCGGTGCGCCCGGCGAGCGCCACGGCCTCGTCCCGGTCGTGGGTGACCAGCACGGTGGCGGTGTCCAGCCCGTCGAGCACGGCCCGCAGGTCGGCGAGCAGGTCGGCGCGGGTGGTGGCGTCGAGGCCGCTGAACGGCTCGTCGAGCAGCAGCACGCGCGGCTCGACGGCGAGCGCGCGGGCGATCGCCACCCGCTGCGCCTCGCCCCCCGACAGCGTGCGTGCCGAGCGCGGGGCGAGGTGCCCGACCCCGAGCGCGTCCAGCCACGGGGCGGACCGGCGCCGCGCCTCGGCGCGCCCGACGCCGCGCAACCGCAGCGCGGCCGCCGCGTTGGCCGCCACCGTGCCGCGGCGCAGGATCGGCCGCTGCAGCACCGCGGCGACGGCGGCGCGCAGCTCGCGGGAGCCGGCGGGACGGCCGTCGAGGAGCACGTCGCCGGTGCGGTGCAGGCCGCCGAGGTGACCGAGGGCGCGCAGCAGCGTCGACTTCCCGGCGCCGTTCGGCCCGAGCACGGCGAGCACCTCTCCCGCGGCGACGTCGAGGGCGGGGACGTGCAGGAGTTCGTTCCCGCGCGCGCTCACCCGCAGGTCGCGGCAGCCGATCCGGGCGGTCACGGCCCACGCTGCCCGGCCAGCGTGACGACGAGGTTCACGGCGAACGCCAGCAGCAGCAGGACCAGCCCGAACGCGATCGCGAGCCCGAACTGGCCGCGGCTGGTGGCGAGCACCGCCGCCGTGGTGAGCACGCGCGTCTGGCCCGCGATGTTGCCGCCCACCATCTGCGCGGCCCCGACCTCGCTGACCACGGCCCCGAAGGCGGCCATGCCCGCGGCGAGCAGCGGCAGCCGCGCCTCGGCGCCGAGCGCGGCGAGCGCGCGCAGCCGGCTCGCGCCGAGCCCCTGCATCTGCACGAGGAACTCGGGGTCGACCTGCTGCAGCGCGGCCGCCACCAGCGCGACGACCACCGGCGTGGCGATCACGGCCTGCGCCACCACCATCGCGGTGGGCGTGTAGAGCAGGCCCAGCTCGCCGAGCGGGCCGCTGCGCCACAGCAGCACGGTGACGACGAGCCCGACGACCACCGGCGGGAGCCCCATGCCCGTGTTGGCGGCGGCGAGCAGCAGGCGGCGGCCGGGGAACGCGCCGAGCGCGATCGTCGCGCCGAGCGGCACCCCGATCAGCGCCGCGACGAGCGTGGCACCGAGCGAGACGCGCAGGGTGAGCAGGGTGATCGCCCAGGTCTCCTCGTCGCCGGAGAACAGCAGCGCCAGCGCCCCCACCACGCCGTCGAGCAGGACGTCCATCGGGTCAGGTGGCGGTGGGGTCGGGTTTGCCCGCGTCCGGCACGAACAGCGGTTGCCCGTACTCGGCGATGCCGAACTCGCCGATGCGCTGCTGCGCGTCCGGGCCGGTGATCCAGTCGGCGAATGCGGCGGCGGCCTCCGGTTGCACCCGCTCGCCTGCGCGCTGCGTCACCTCGATGACGTGGTAGACGTTGAGCAGCCCCGGATCACCCTCGACGAGCAGCGCGAGCCCGCCGGACTGGGAGAGGTAGGTCGCGCGGTCGGACAGGGTGTAGCCGGCCTTCTCCGCGGCCACCCGCAGCGTGGCCCCCATGCCCTGGCCGGTTTCCTGGTACCAGGGGGCGCCCGGTGCGACGCCCGCCTTCTCCCACAGCGACCGTTCCCGGGCGTGGGTGCCCGAGTCGTCGCCGCGGGACACGAACAGTGCCCCGGCCGCGGCGATCCGCTGCATGGCGTCGGCGGCGGAGGCGCCGCGGATGCCTGCCGGGTCGTCCGCCGGCCCGAGCAGTACGAAGTCGTTGTGCATGACGAGCAGGCGCCGGCCGGCGGTGCCCTCCGCGACGTACTCCTCCTCGGCGGCGGGCGAGTGCACCAGCAGCACGTCGGCCTCACCGCGGCGACCCATCTCGATGGCCTGCCCGCTGCCCACCGCCACCGGCTTGACGGTCCATCCGGTGGCTTCGGTGAAGGCGGGGAGGAGCTCGTCGAGCAGGCCGGAGTCCTGGGTGCTCGTGGTGGTGGCGAGGATCAGCGAGCGTTCGACGGACGGCCCTGCCGCAGACGATGACCCGCACGCCGCGAGCACCAGCACGACGATCCCCAGAACTGCTGCCTGCAACTGTGCTCGCACAGCACGGCACTATAAGGGAGCTCAGCCGCGTTCGCGGTCCTCCGCCTCCCGGACCAGGCGGTCGGCCCGCACCATCACGTCGAGCTGCGCCGGGTTGTAGAGCTCCCGCAGCGCCTGGGCGGCCGTCCGGTCCGCGAAGCGCGACCCGCCCGGCGCGTCCGCGCTGACGTCCCGGATCCCGGGGTGGCCGGCGAGGATGCGGCGCAGGTGCGCGGCCAGCCGCTCCGCCAGCGCCTGGCGGGTCTCTTCGTCGGCGTCGGCGGGCAGGTCGTCGAACTCGCGGTCGGTCGGGTCGGTCGGTGAGTCCCGCAGCAGCTCGCTGAACGCCTGGAGGCCGCGGGGGCCGAGCACCCGGCTCATGACGACGAGGAACGAGCGGTCGGCGTCGGAGAGCTCCGCCGCGTTGACCGCGGGGGCGAACTCGGGCGGCAGGTCGGTCGGCGCGGCTTGGCGCAGGATCATGCCGAGCTCCAGGCGGATCCGCTGCAGCCGGTCGATGGTGGCCGCGAGTTCGGCGTCGAGGGTGCGCAGGGCGTCCGCCGGGTGCTCGTCGGCGTCGCCCATGGCCGCGATCTGGGACAGGGAGAAGCCGAGGTCGGTGAGGCGCTTGATGCGGAGCACGCGGATCAGGTGCGTCACGCCGTACTGCTTGTAGCCGTTGGCGCGGCGTTCGGGTTCCTCGAGCAGCCCCACGTCGTGGTAGTGCCGAACCGCCCGCACCGTGGTGTCGGCGAGTTCGGCGATCTCCCGGGTGCTCCACGCCACGAATGCCCCCTCCGTTCGCGTCCGGGCACCAGTCGACACCGTGCCGTTGCGGCATGGTCAAGGGGGTACGACCGTCACGTCCTCCTGCGGACCCGGCTGGTGGCGAGCCGTTGCTGCACCCGCCCGAACGAACCCGGGCGCGAGTACGTGACGAGCAGGCTGCCGATGTCGCGCCGCACCACCACGGCGTCGCGCCACCGCCCGCGGATGAAGGCGAGCACGGCTTCACCCAGCGCGACGTCGGTGCTGCGGGCGATCGGTTCCGTGCCCGGGGGCGGATCGTCGAGGTCGGTGCCGTGCGACGCGAGCGGGGGAGCCGGTGACGGTGCCGCGGGCGCGACGTCCTCCGGTTCGGGCGGCGGTTCGGGCGGCGGTTCGGGTTCGAGCACGGGCTCGCTGACCTGCCCTGGTACCTCCTGGGTCTCGCCCGCGAGCAGCAGCGCGAGCTCGTCACCGGTGAGCTCGACCTCGACCCGCAGGCCGTCGGGCTCGTCCACGACGAGGCGTGCGACGAGCACGCCATCGTGGTCCTGCTCGACGGTGAGCGAGATCCGCAGGTCGTGACCGGCCGGCGGGCCTCGTCTCATGTCACGGGCCGGTGACATGGGCCGACGGTACGGTCCGCGGCCCGTTGCCGCCCTGCCCTGCGTGGGTGATCCCTCCGAACGGGTGGGTCAGCCGCCGGACGGGTGCGGCGCGCCCAGCGGCCGGTAGCGCTTGAGCGTGGTGCCGATCGTCACGAGGCGGGGGTGTGCGGGTGGCTCCTCGCCCTCGATGCGCTCGAGCAGCAGTTCGGCCGCGCGCCTGCCCACCTCGCCGGTGTCGTAGGTGACCACGTCGATCGGCGCGGCGAACAGGTCGGCCAGCGGGACGTCGTCGAAGCCCGCGAGGGCGGCGGCCGATCCGGTCTCGGCGATCGCGCGGTACGCGCCGACGGTGTTGCGGTTGTTCGCGGCGAACAGGGCGGTGGGCGGGTCGTCGCGGGAGAGCAGCTCCAGCGCGACGGCCTCGGCGGCGCCCGGGTCGGCGGGCACGCTGCGCAGCAGCGCGTCGTCGACGGGGAGTCCGGCCTCCTCGAGCGCGGCGCAGTGGCCGCGCAGCCGCTCGGCACCGGTCCACACGGACCGGCCGAGGCCGAGGAAGCCGATGCGCCGATGGCCCTGCGCGACGAGCGCCGCGGTGGCCCGGCGGCTGCCGCCGAAGTCGTCGACCACGACGCAGTCGACGTCCAGCCCGCTCGGCGGGCGGGTGGCCAGCACCACGGGCAGCCCGTGCAGGGCGTCGGGGTCGAGGTGGGAGTGGTCGTGCCCGGCGGGCACCACGATGATGCCGTCGACGCGCCGGGAGGCCATGTCGTCGACGAGCAGGCGTTCCCGCTCCAGGTCGCCGCCGGTGTTGCCGATCACCACGCGCATCCCGGCGGCGGAGGCGATGCTCTCCACGCCGAGCGCGAGCTCCGAGTAGAACGGGTTGGACAGGTTGGTGATCACGAGACCCAGCAGGCCGCTGGAGCGGCCGGTGCGCAGGCCGCGCGCCAGGTCGTTGCGGCGGTAGCGCAGCGCCTCGACGGCGGCGAGCACCCGCTCCCGCATCTCGGGCGAGACCCGGGGGTCGCCGCGCAGCGTGCGCGAGACCGTCATCGGGCTCACCGCGGCGTGCGCGGCGACGTCCCGCATGGTCGGGGTGCGTCCGGGCACCGTCGACGACACGCCGTCCCCCCTCAGATCCGGTGGGCCCACCAGGCAGCGCCGACGAGCCCGGCGTGCGCAGTGGACGCCGGGACCACCGGGACCTCGGCCCGGTCGCCGGCCAGACCCGCGTGCAACGGGGCGGCCACCAGGTCCCATGATGCCGCGATCGCCCCGCCGATGACCACGAGGGATGCGCCGAACCGCCGCACCCACGGCGCCATGGCCCGGCCGAGGGCGCCGAAGGTGTCGCCGAACAGTGCCGCGGCGGCCGGGTCGCCCGCGCGGGCGCGGTCGGCGAGATCCCGCACGTCGACGCCGGGGGCGGCGCCGGCCCGGGCCAGGAGCGCCCGCCGCGAGACGGTCTCCTCGAGCGGCGCGCCGTCGATCGCGAGCAGGTCGGCCCGGCCCTCGGGCGGCACGTCGGGGCCGGTGTCGACCGGGGTGCCGCGGTCGAGGAAGCAGCTGCCGACGCCGGTGCCGAGCGTCAGCACCAGCACCCTGTCGTGCCCGCGCGCCGTGCCCGCCCGCCACTCGCCGATGCCGAACGCGTGGGCGTCGTTGAGGAACGCCACCTCGGCCGCGTCGAGCTCCTTCGCGAGGATCTCGCCGAGCGGTACGTCGCGCAGCGCGTCGAACTTCCCGACACCGGTGAACCGCCCGATCCCGGCCGCGTAGTCGAACGGTCCGGGGATCGCGACGCCCCAGCGCGCGCCCGGCCGGGGACCGAGCGCCGCCGCGCCGCGCAGCAGGTCGTCGACGATCTCGGTGGCCGTGCCGTCGGCGCGCACCGGCGAGCGGTGCACCTGCGCGTCCGCCACGGTCCACGGCGGCGGCCCGATCACGGCGGCGGAGACGTGGGTGCCGCCGATCTCCAGCGCGGGGGTGCCGGTCATGGCACGAGAGCCTGCACCAGGCGGGTGCGCCCGTCGGCGGCCGCCACCGCGTAGTCGCCGACGGAGGCGGGCACCACGAGCGTCTCGGCGTAGGCGAGCCGGTGGGTGTGGGCTCCCGCGGTGAACACGGCGCCCGCGCCCTCCACCACGGTCCACACGTGGAAGCTCCCGCCCGTCCGCAGCGGGGCCGTGCCACCCGCGTCGAGGACGAGCCTGCGCACCTCGAAGAACATCTCCGGCAGGGCGCCGAGCAGCTCCTCGCTCCACGCGTCGCCGCCGCGCAGCTCGCGGGCGTCCTGGATGAGCTGCTCGTGCACGGCCTTGCCCTGGCGGGCGGTGTCGAGGTTGCGGAAGGCGTGCTCGACGTGCACCGGCCGCTGCCTGCCCGCGGCGTCGCGGCGCAGCCAGTCGTAGAACCGCAGCGAGTACAGGTAGGGCGTGGCGCTGATCTCCAGCACCACGTTGCCCTCGCCGCTGCCGTGCGGGGTGCCCGCGGGCACCAGGTAGAGCTGGTGGGCGGTGGCCGGGTGCTCCTGCACGTGGTCGGTGATGTCGAACGGCGCGCCGTCGTGGTCGGCGGCGTGCGCCTGCGCGTGGAACGCCTCGACGTCGACGTCCTCGTGCAGGCCGAGGTAGATCGAGCGGCCGCCCGCCGTCTCCATCACGTAGTAGGTCTCGTGCTGGGTGTAGGGCCAGCCGAACACGCTCGCCATGTAGTCCGGCTGCGGGTGGCAGTGCACCGAGAGGCTGCCGCCGCCCACGGTGTCGAGGTAGTCGAAGCGCACCGGGAACGATGTGCCGAACCGGGCGTGCACGTCGGCGCCGAGCACCTCGGCCGGGTGCAGCGCCACGACGGCGGCGAACGGGATCTCCACCTGCGCGCCGGGTTCGTCGCCGAGCAGCACGCCGCTCTCCGGGGCGATCAGCTCGTAGCCCAGCGCGGTGCTGGGGGCGTCGGTGTGGACGCCGAGCTCCTGCTGGGCCCAGTGCCCGCCCCAGGACGTGGAGTTGAACCAGGGCCGCGTGCGGAACGGGCGCCCGGCGAGGTCGGCGGCGGTGCGGCGCAGGGTGGCGCCGTCGACGGACGTGGGCCGCGCGGGGTCCTGCACGTCGAACCAGCGGTCGACGTCGGCGAGCAGCGCGTCGCGGTGGCGGTCGAGCAGCGGCCAGTCCACGTAGAACAGCCTGCGGGTGGTGCCTGCGCCGGTGCGCTGGCCGAGGTTGCGCCCGGTGCCGCCGGTGATCTCGGCTTCCGCGTACCGCTTGGGGCGGTCGGCGTACCAGAGCACGTCGTGGGGCAGCAGCGCGGCGCCCGGCCCGTGGACGAGCAGCACACCGTCGGCGGGTGGCCCGTCGTGGTCGCGGACGTCGAACAGGTCGGCGAGCGTGCCCTCGGCGAGACGGGCGAAGTCGGGGTCGTCGGGCAGCTCGGCCGAGGTGGTGCGCTCCACCACGGCCTCCCAGGGGGCGAGGAGCGTGGCCGTGTCGAGCGCCTCGACGCGGGCGAACCGGGTGCGCAGGCTCGCGGCGACGTCGGCGGCCAGCCGCGCCCAGTCCTGCGTGGCCGGGCCGTCGACGGCCAGGGTGAGCGGCGCCGCCGGGAGCTCGGCGACCGGCCCGTCCCATCCGGTGCTCACCGCGCCGCCGACGGCGGGGTAGCGCGGGCTGGGCTCGTAACCGGGACCGGTCATCCGTACTCCTCACAGCAGGTCGAGATACGGATACCTTAGGTTGCTGCAGGACTCTTGCTCAACTGGGATGTTACCGATACCTTGCGTCCAACCCGCTCACCGACGACCGGAGGCCCGATGATCGATCGGCCGCCTTGCCCGCCCCGCGGGCTCGCCCGCCGCACACTGCTCGGCCTCGTCGGCGCCGGCGCGCTGGCCGCGGCCACCGGCTGCGCGCGCGGGAGCTACACCCGCCCCGCGCCCGGCAACGTGCTCACGCTCAACAACGACGTCGCCACCTGGTCCGAGGCCTACGACGCCGCGTCCGCGGTGCTCGAACGGCGTACCGGCTCCCGGCTCGCCGTGCGTGCGGTGCCCAACCAGAGCACCTACCAGCAGATCGTCCGGATGTCGGCGCAGACCGACGCCACCACCGACCTGTTCAAGTGGTGGAACGGCTACCGGCTCCAGGACATCGCCCGCGGTGGCATCGTCACCGACCTCTCGGCGGTCTGGGACCAGGCCGAGGCCGAGGGCTGGGTGAACCCGTCGATGCGGGGGTCCTTCAGCTTCGACGGCCGCGCCTGGGCGCTGCCGCTCTACAAGACCTACTACCCGGTGTTCTTCAGCCGCCGCACGTTCGCCGATGCGGGCGTGGCCGTCCCCACGACGTTCGCCGAGTTCGTGGACGTGGCCGCAACCCTGCGCGACGCGGGCGTCACGCCCATCGGGGCGCCCGGCGCCACCACCTGGGAGTCGATCATCTGGTTCACCCAGCTGCTGATCGGCCACAGCCCGGACTTCTACGAGGACGTCACCGCGGGCCGCGCGAGCTACCTCGACGACACCGCGACGGCCGCGATGGAGCTGTGGTCGCGGATGTACGCCGACGGCTTCTTCTCCGAACCCGACGTCGACGCCTCCGACTTCCCCGGACGGTTCGCCGAGGGCACGCTCGGCATGGCGCTCGCGGGCACCTTCAACGTCAACAGCTACACCGAAGCCGGTCTGGGCCCCGCGGACGTCGGGATGTTCCTGCTGCCGCCGGTCGATCCGGGCGCGGAGCAGGCGGTCGTGGTGGAGAGCGCCGCCCTGTGCGTCTCGGCCAACGCGCACAAGCACGACCAGGCCATGGCGGTGGCCGACGCGTGGCTCGCCACCGACGTGCAGCAGGCGTGGGTGGACCGGCTCGGCGACGCCTCGGCCAACCCGGCCGCCCTACCGACCGGGAGCCTCGTGACCGACCTCGCCCGCGACGTCGAACGGGTGCGGCCGCGGGAGGTCACCCGCTACTGGGAGGCCTCGCCGCCGGTGCTGGTGGAGGGCAACGTGCAGGACCTGAGCGCGTTCATGGTCACCCCCACCGTCGACAACGGGATCGCCGTGCTGCGGAACATGCAGGACCGCGCCGACGCCGAGTGGAAGGCCTGGAGGGCATGACGGTCCTGACCCCCGCCGCCGAGGTCGAGCGCCCGGCGAGCACGCCCGCGGCCGGCCCGGCCCGGCGCGGCCCGCGTTCCGTGCTGGCGGTCGCGCTGTTCCTGGCGCCCGCGGTGGCGCTCGTCGGCGTGCTGATGATCGTCCCGTTCCTGGACACGGCCTACCGCAGCTTCTTCAACGACAACGGCCTGAGCCGCACCTTCGTCGGCCTCGACAACTACGTCACGCTCCTCACCAGCTCCGGCTTCGGGCAGACGCTGGTGAACACGCTGATGTGGGTGGTCGGCACGCTCGCCCTGCCGGTGCTGATCGGGCTGTTGATCGCGGTCGGCACCCACGAGCTGCGCTGGGGCGCGCTCGCCCGGTTCAGCCTGGTGCTGCCCTACGCCCTGTCCGGTGCGGCCACCGCCGTCGTGTGGACGTTCGTGCTGCGCGACGACGGCGCGCTCAACGCCGCCCTCGCCGCGCTCGGTCTCGCCCACCTGGAGCAGGGCTGGCTCCTGGAGTGGCCGCTCAACACCGTCGTGATGATCGTGGCGAGCACGTGGCAGGGCACCGGGGTGGCCGTGATCCTGTTCCTGATCGGGCTGCAGGCGATCCCGCCCTCCACGATCGAGGCCGCGAAGCTCGACGGCGCGAGCGGGTTCCGGCTGTTCTGGCACATCACGCTGCCGCAGCTGCGGCCGATCACGGTGGTGGTCGTCGGCATCTCCGTGGTGAACAGCCTCAAGACCTTCGACATCGTGTGGCTGCTCAGCAAGGGCGGCCCGGGCACCGCATCCGAGACGCTCGCCCTGACCATGTACCGCGAGACGTTCACCCTCGCCCGCTACGGCGCGGGCGCCGCCGTCGCGGTGGTGCTGACGGTGGTGGTCGTCGCGGTGTCCTGGCTGTACCTGCGCCGCCAGCTGCAGGCGAACTGAGGAGACCGGGATGGGACGTGCGATCAAGGCCGTCGTGCTGGTGGCCACCGCGCTGCTGTGGCTGGTGCCGACCTGGTTGCTGGTGGTCAACTCGTTCACCGCGGCCGCCGACTACACCGGCACACCGGCGTGGTGGCCCCAGTCGTGGGGGTTCCTCGACAACGTCGGGGTGGCGTTCGCCAAGGCCAACGTCGGCTACGGGATGCTCAACAGCCTCGTCTACGCCGTGCTCGGGGCTCTCATCGCGGTGGTGGTGGCCGCGCTCGCGTCGTTCGCGGTGGTGGTGATGCCGGTCAAGCGGCCGGCGCTGTGGTTCTGGGTGATCTACGTCGGCACGATCCTGCCGCTGCAGATGTTCCTGGCGCCCCTGTTCGGCGGGTACGCCACCACCGCGCTGTACGACACGCAGTACGGGATGCTGCTGATCTACGCCGCGCTGGCCGTGCCGTTCGCGTTCTTCGTGGTGCGCAACTACATGACCACCGTGCCGCGCGAGATGCGCGAGGCGGCCGCGCTCGACGGCGCGAGCTGGCTGCGCATGTTCGTCTCGATCCATCTGCCGCTGGTGCGCAGCGCGATGCTGGCGGCGTTCCTGTTCCAGTTCACCTGGATCTGGAACGACCTGCTGTTCGGGATCACGCTCTCGACCAGCCCTAACGTGCGGCCCGCCATGGCCTCGCTCGCCGACCTCACCAGCAACTACTCCAACGTCGGGCCGCCCGTGGTGCTCGCCGGGGCGCTCGTGGCCTCGCTGCCCACGGTGATCCTGTTCTTCGCCTTCCAGCGCTTCTTCACGCGAAGCCTGAAGCTCACCTCCTGATCCCGGAAGGACCCATGACGACCAAGGCACTCATCGCCGCCACCCCCTGGTCCGCCGACAAGGCGAAGGCGGGGATGGTCGATTTCGCCACCGCGGGCCGCGGCTCGCTCGGCGGCCGCACCGTCCGCGTCGTCACCGAGCAGCTGCTGCGCGGCGGGCCCCGGCGCCAGGCGATCCGGGTGGAGGTCGACGGGCTCGCCGACCTGCGGGCGGACGACGTCCAGCTGCGCACCGGGGGCGGCTCCGCCGTGCCGGTCGAGGGCGTCGACGGCCCGCCCGGGTCGCTGCGCCTGCTGGTGCCCGCGGTCGACGCGCCCACGGCGCTGCGGCTCGCGATCCCGTCGCTCGACGCCGACGCCGCCGCCGCGGTGGACGTGGCGCTCGCGCCCGTGCGGGAGTGGACGATCCACCTCGTCCACCACAGCCACCTCGACATCGGCTACACCGACCCGCAGGGCACCGTGCTCGCCGAGCACGTCGCGTTCCTCGACTCCTGCCTCGACCTCGTCCGGGCCACCGCCGACCGGCCCGACGACGCGAAGTTCCGGTGGGCGGTCGAGTCGCTGTGGTCGTTCGAGCAGTGGGCGGCCGCGCGCTCCCCGGAACGCGTGCGGGAGTTCGTCGACTACGTCCGCGCGGGCCAGATCGAGCTCACCGCGCTGCCCTACAACCTGCACACCGACACCTGCTCCACCGACGAGCTGCACGAACTGCTGCGCCTCGCGCGCATCGTGCGCGGGCGCTACGGCGTGGAGTTCACCTCCGCCATGCAGACCGACGTGCCCGGCACCGTCGCGGGCCTGCCGGATGCGCTCGCCCAGATCGGCGTGCGCTACCTGTCGGTGGCCCACAACTGGGCCGGCCGCTCGGTGCCCCATCTCAACGGGGGGCAGCACCTGCCGCGGCTGTTCCGCTGGCGCTCGCCCGCCGGCAACTCGGTGCTGACCTGGATGACCGACAGCCCCCACGGCCTCGCCTACATGGAAGGCTCGGTGCTCGGCTTCGACACCTCCTACGAGGAGGTGGACGGCCTGCTGCCGGCCTACCTCACCGCGCTGGCCACGAGGCCCTACCCGTTCCCGCCGGGGATGTTCGGCTGGCACGGCGACGCCGTGCACGACCGCGAGCCCTACCCGTGGGACGTGCTGCACCTGCGCGTGCAGGGCATGTTCGGCGACAACGCGCCGCCGCGGCTGATCATGGCCGACACGGTGGCCCGCTGGAACGAGACGTGGCTGTACCCGCGGCTGCGCCTGTCGCGCAACGAGGACTTCTTCCGCGACGCCGAGGAGCGCCTCGACGGTCAGATCCAGGAGTTCGAGGGCGACTGGGGCGACTGGTGGGTCGAGGGCGTCGGCTCCGGCGCCCGCCCGCTCGCGATGACCCGCAAGGCGCAGGCCGCCGTCACCGGGGCGCAGACGATGAGCGGCATGTCCGCCCTGCTCGGCGGGTCGTCGCTGGCCGACGAGGCCGAGCACTCCGACCGCGTCTACCGCTCGATCTCGCTGTTCAACGAGCACACCTGGGGTGCGTCCAACCCCTGGACCGACGGCGACGAGGGCATGCACTCCGGGGAACAGCAGTGGCACTGGAAGTACGCCCACGGCGTGCACGCCCAGGACGACGCCGCCACGTTCACCGACCACGCCGCGGCCCGGCTCGGCGAGGTGCTCCCGCAGAGCACCGACGCCGTGGTCACCTACTACGCCACCAACACCACCGCCCTGGCGCGCACCGCCACCGTGCGGCTGTTCGTGCGCGAGAGCCGGGTGCCGCTGGACCGCACGATCGAGGTGCGCGACGGGCGCACCGGCAAACCGCTGCCGATCACCGTGGCCGGGCAGCAGAACCCGAAGCACCGCGACGCCGGCCGGATCGTCACCGTGCACGTGCCGGACGTGCCGCCGCTGGGCCACGTGCGGCTCGATGTGGTCACGCCGGAAGGGGAGGCGGAGGCGTCCGCCCCGGTGGCGGCCGAGCACCCCGACCCGCTCGTCATCCAGAACGAGCACCTGCGGGTGCGCGTCGACCTGTCCCGGGCGTGCATCGCGTCGATCGTGGAGCTCGCCACCGGCCGCGAGCTGGTGAACGCCGACGCCGTGGTCGGCTTCAACGCCTACGTCTACGACACCTACACCACGGCAGGCGGCTACAACCACCAGTCGAACAAGACCGCCGTGTCGCCGGAGCTGGAGCTGCTCGGCAGCCGCACCCTCGCCCGGCCGGCCGCGTTCATCGAGCGCGTCGACACCGGCGTGGAGCAGCGGCTCGTCTACGAGTACGCCGCCGACGGCGTGCGCTGGGCCCGCACCACGCTGCGCCTGGGCCGCGACCAGGCCCGCCTCGACATCGAGAACCGCCTGTCGAAGCCGCTGACGATGACGAAGGAGAGCGCGTTCTTCGCGTTCCCGTTCGCGGCCGACGACCCGACCGTCCGCTACGAGATCACCGGCGCGCTCACCGGCGACGGCCTCGACCACGTGCCCGGCGCCCCGCAGCACATGCGCGCCGTGCGGAACTGGGTGAGCATCGCCGACGGGGACCACGCGGTGGCGTGGGCCACCGACGAGGCGCCGCTCGTGCACCCGGAGACGATCGCGCTGCCGTACGCCCCGTTCCCGGACTCCACCACCCCGCGCGAGCCCGCCACCGTCTACTCGTGGGTGCACAACAACATCTGGGACACCAACTTCCCGTCCCAGCAGGGCTTCACCGCGTCCGTGCACTACGCGGTGGGCGTGCGGCGGGCCGGGGAGCGGCTGTCGCCGTCCGGGCTCGGCGTCCGCACGGCCGCCGACCTGACGCTTCCGGTGCACGGGGTGCTCGCGGCGGGTCCTTCCTCGGTCGAGCCCGCGCCGGAGCGTTCGCTGATCGAGCTCTCCGACGACCGCGTGCGGCTCGTCGCCGTGACCGGCGCGCCGGACGGGGTGCTGCTGCGGCTGCAGTCCTACGCCGAGGAGCCGGTGGCGGCTCGGGTGCGCATCGGTGTGCCGGTGGCGGCGGCATGGGCGGCGACGTACCTGGGCGACCGCACCGGCGAGCTGACCGTGGACGGCGACACGGCCGTGGTCGACCTGCCCCGGCTCGGCACGGCTGGCGTGCTGCTCGCCCTCGGGTGATCACCCCGGCCCCGGCGTGGTAGGCAGAGGGATGCGCGCGTACGGGTTCACCGAGGTAGGCGGTCCGGAGAAGCAGGCGTTCCTCGACGTCCCGGTTCCGGAGCCGGGTCCCGACGAGCTGCTCGTGCGGGTGCGGGCCTCCGGGGTGAACCCGGGCGACTGGCGGGTGCGCGACGGCTCCTACGGCACCAGCGGACCGGCGGTGTTGGGCCGGGAGGTGGCGGGCACGGTCGTCGCGCTCGGCCCCGGGGTGTCCGGGTTCGCCGTCGGCGACGAGGTCTTCGGCGGCTGCCCGGGCATGGTCGGCGGGTGGGCCGAGCAGGCGATCGTCACCGCATCGTTCGCGGCCCACCGGCCCGACGGCGTGAGCCCCGAGGACGCCGCGGCACTGCCCGTCGCGGCCGGTACCGCCTTCGACGCCCTCAACGCGTTCGACCTGCCCGCCGGGGCAACGGTGCTGGTCAACGGCGCAGGCGGGGGAGTGGGGG
The DNA here is from genome assembly GCF_042657305.1 of Pseudonocardia zijingensis. Lineage (NCBI taxonomy): Bacteria > Bacillati > Actinomycetota > Actinomycetes > Pseudonocardiales > Pseudonocardiaceae > Pseudonocardia > Pseudonocardia zijingensis. The sequence continues at coordinate 162,739 of NZ_JBHSKO010000014.1, forward strand.
TGCCCGCCGTGCAGCTGGGCGTCGCCCGCGGGCTGCGGGTGATCGGCGTGGCGAGCCCCGCCAAGCACGACCTGGTGTCCGGGTTCGGCGGGGTGCCGGTCGCCTACGGCGACGGCGTCCTGGACCGGGTGCGGGCGGCCGCCCCGGACGGCGTGCACGCCATCCTCGACATGGTCGGCGGCGACGCCCTGCGCACCGTCGCGGAGCTCCTTCCCGACCGGTCGAAGCTGACGTCGATCGCCGACCGGTCCACCGCCGCCGAGCTGGGGGGCTTCTCGCTCGAGCGCGACCGCAGCACCGCCGTGCTCACCGAGCTCGCGCGGCTGGTGCAGGCGGGCGAGCTCGACCCGCACGTCACGGAGGTCCGCCCGCTCTCCGAGGCCGCGGCCGCCCTCGCGTTGGTCGAGGACGGGCATGCCACGGGGAAGGTCGTCATCGTCCTCTAGACCGGCCCCGCCCCCCGGGTATCGGTTGTCTGTTGCTGCAGCGGCAGCAATGGGCAACCGATACCTGCGTGTCAAGGGGCCTCCGGTGGGCGCCGCGCATCGTGCGGGGCATCACTTGGGCAGGCCGGGGCCTGCCCTCTTGGCGCGCGGTGCCACCTCCGGCCGGTCCCGCGGGCATGATCAGGGGTTTGGCGCGTTCCCGGGCGAAATCGACACGGGAATGCGCCAACTCTCGGATCATGGGCCGAATTTGCGCTCCGAGGTCGTCGATCAAGGGGAAATGGTCGCTAGATGATCTCTGGGAGCGACCATTTGCCTTGATCGCGGTGAAACCTTCGGCTTCGCCCCTCCTAGGGAGACCGCCTCCTGGTGGCGCCGCGCGCCAGGTCAGGCAGGCCCCTGGCCTGCCCGCGAAGCCTGCCGTAGGGGCCTCCCCGCACGATGCGCGGTGCCGCCAGGAGGCCCAGGAACGAGGGCATGATCGTTGCTCCGGCGCAAAACCCGACGTGACCGGGCGGGAAATGCGCCAGACCGGCGATCATGGCCGCGGCGCGCGCGCCCGTGGGATCCGCGGAACCCGGGAGGCCGTCAGCCCTCGGCCCCCGGGGCGACGGGGCCGAAGTAGGTGCCCGGGTGGGTCGCCCCGTCCTGGCGCAGGACCGCGCCGCCGGGCCAGTCGAGGTGGGCCGAGCGGGTCTCGTCGGGCGGGGTCACGAGCATGCCGGTGGGCGTCCACCCCGGGCCGTCCTGCGGCGGCAGCCAGGTGATCACGAAGTGGGCCGCCTGCCCGGGCTCGACGGAGAACGACTCCGGCGAGGCGGACGTGCGGCGCAGGGAGTAGGTGGGGCCCATCGGGTCGTCGGGGCCCTCGAGGTCGACGCCGCCGAAGCCGTGCATCAGGCAGGCGGTCGTCGAGGTGTTGGTCCACACGACCGTGGTGTGGCGCTGCCCGGCCTCGCCGGTGGTGCGTCCCAGGGACGGGGTCAGCTGGTCGAGCGTGCAGCGCGGCGCCTGCGCGGGGTCGTCCGCGGGCGCGGGTGCCGTCAGGGCCGCGGCGGGCGGCTGCGCGGCCGGTGCGGTGGGTGCCGACTGGCATCCCGCGAGCGCGGCCACCGCGGCGAGGGCCACGGCCGCGGCCCTGGCGGCCGTGGTGGGACGGATCAAGGACATGCGTCCAGGTTTCGGCGCGGCGGGGTCGCGCGCAAACACCCTGGTCCGCTTGGTGGCAGGAGCACCCGATCGGGAGCGCGGGCCGCGGATGTGACGGGTGGCACGCGGTGGGTACCCGGGTGGCATGGCTGCATGTGAGGTGTGCGGGAACGAGTACGACATGGCGTTCGAGGTGCGGGCACAGGGCGCTGTGCACGTCTTCGACAGCTTCGAGTGCGCGATCCACGCCATGGCACCCGTGTGCGAACACTGCGGGTGCCGGATCGTGGGGCACGGTGTGCAGGCCGCAGGCCGGTTCTTCTGTTGTGCCCACTGCGCGAACTCGGAGGGAGAGGGCGCAGGTTTGCGTGACCGGGTCGACGCGCCCGCGGGCGCTTCATAAAAGTTCGCCGGAGCAGGCGGAGAAAGGGTTTCGATCTCGGCGGGGTCGGGAACTCAGTGGCGCCGGGGACTGGATCACCGCGATCGGTGGTCCGGTTCCCGCCGCCATCAGCGGCACGTGAAGCTGCGTCGAAGGGAGAACCGCGCTGTGATCATTCTTGGAGTACTCCTCCTGCTGGCAGGCTGGCTGACCGGGATCAGCCTGCTCTACACGGTGGGAGCTATCGTGCTCATCGTCGGAGTCGTCTTCTTCATCCTGGGTAACGTCGGGCGACCGGTCGGCGGTCGAAAAGTCTGGTTCTAGAAGTCCGGTAGCGAGCGGCCGGGTCGGGACGGGGAGCAAGGTGCCCGTCCCGGCCCGGCCGGCGGTCGTTCCCGAGAATTCTCTCAACGCCCTCGGCGATCCCCGATGAGTCGTTGGAAACCGCGCATTCCGGCGCGGTCCACTGCAGTTTTGACGAGCCCGAACACGGCGCCCTGCAGAACCGCGGCGAGCAGCACCTCGCGCGTTCCGTAGTCCTCGTCGGTGGCGTTGGGCGGGGTCGGCTCGTTGGAGATCCGCTTCCAGATCTGGCCGAAGACGAGGTTCGCGGCCACCCCGCCGAGGACCCCGACCACGATTCCGAGCGGCTTGTAGGCGGCCTTCAGGACTCCGTTCATGGTGATGCGGGTACCCCGCCGTCCGGCGGGCATACCGGCCGTGGCGAGATCGGTGGGCAGGGGTGGGACATGGTGCGACGCGACGCGCGGGACCCGCGGGACGTGGTGCCGTTCTGGCTGCAGGTCGCCGCGGCGGTCGGCTGGCGGGCCCTGGTGGTGGCCGGTGCCGTCGCCGTGGTGCTGGCCGTCCTGAGCTACCTCGGGCCCGTCGTGGTGCCGGTCGCGGTGGCGCTGCTGCTGTCTGCGCTGCTGGCGCCGCTGGTGCGGACGCTGACGGCCGCGCGCGTGCCGCGCACCGCGGCGATCGCGGTGGCGATCCTGGGCGGCCTCGCGCTCGTCGGGGGGATCCTGACGTTCGCCGTCCAGGCGATCGTCGCAGGCCTCCCGGAACTGACCACGCAGCTCGCGGCCACCGTCGACGCGATCGTGAGCTGGTTGACCACCGGCCCGCTCGGGCTGTCGGCCGAGCAGCTGCGCGCGTTGCAGGACGAGCTGGCGGGCGCCCTCAGCGGCGGATCCGCCTCGCTCACGGCGGGCGCGCTGACCACGGCGGTGACGGTCGGCGAGGTGCTCGCGGGGGCGTTGCTGTCCGTCTTCAGCCTTGCGGTGTTCCTCTACGCGGGCCCGTCGATCTGGGCATTCGTGCTGCGGGCGGTGCCCGCGGCTCGCCGCGACCGGGTGGACGTCGCAGGCCGGCGCGGGCTGGCGGCCCTCGTGGCCTACACGCGGGCGACGGCCGTGGTGGCCGCAGTGGACGCGGTGGGCGTCGGGATCGGGTTGGCGGTGCTGGGGGTGCCGGTGGCGGCCGCCCTGGCGGCGCTGGTGTTCCTCGGCGCGTTCATCCCGATCATCGGCTCGACGCTCGCGGGCGGGCTCGCCGTGCTCATCACGCTGGCCACGCGCGGCCCGGTGTCGGCCCTGATCGCCCTCGGCGTGATCATCGCGGTGATGCAGCTGGAGGGCCACGTGCTGCAGCCGCTGCTGATGGGCCGCGCGGTGAAGCTGCACCCGCTCGCGATCGTGCTCGCCGTCTCCGTCGGACTGCTGGCCGGCGGCATCGCGGGTGCGCTGCTCGCGGTGCCGGTGCTGGCGGTGGCGAACTCGGCGATCCGGTCGCTGCGCAGCGACGCCGACCGCACCGTCGCGCCGGAGGACGTGCACACGAGCGAACCGGCGGACTCCGGCCCGCCGGAGCCGGGTCTGGAGCGGCAGGAGCCGTTCGAGACGACGGGTGACGACGACGGGTAGGAGGCGACGAGCAGCCATGGACGACGGTGCGACGGGACCCCTGCCCGGGGGACTCGTGCGCAGCGACCCCGCGACCCCGGGGCTCACCCGGCGCCGGTGCGGCCGCGGCTTCCGCTACCTGGGCCCGGGGGGCGAGCCGGTGCCTCCCGAGATCGCGGCGCGCGTGCGGTCGCTGGTGATCCCACCCGCCTGGGAGGACGTGTGGATCTGCGCGGACGAGACCGGGCACATCCAGGCGGTCGGGACGGACGCCGCCGGGCGGCGCCAGTACCTCTACCACGAGGAGTGGCGCCGCCACCGCGACGAGCGCAAGCACGACCGCGTGCTCGGGCTGGCCCGGCGGATGCGGGACGTCCGCACCGAGGTGCGGCGGCGGATGGGGCTGCGGGGCCTCGGCCCGGAGCGGGTGCTCGCGGGCGCGGTGCGGCTGCTCGACACCGGCGCGTTCCGGTCGGGCGGCACGGAGTACGCACCCGGCGACGAGGACGACGAGGGCACGTTCGGGCTGGCCACCCTGCGCCGCGAGCACGTCCGCCTGCACCGGGGCGAGGTGCTGTTCACGTTCGTCGGCAAGGGCGAGGTGGCCCACCGGCTCGCGCTGCGGGACCCGGCGGTGCACCGGCTCGTCGGGGGCCTGCTGCGCCGCCGGGACGACAGCGACAGCCTGCTCGGGTACCGCGACCGCCAGGGGTGGCACGACGTGCGGGCCGAGGACCTCAACGCGTCGGTGAAGGAGCTGATCGGGCGCCGCTACACGGCCAAGGACCTGCGCACCTGGAACGCCACCGTGCTCGCCGCGGTGCGGCTCGCGGTCGCCGCGCAGGACGGGGTGCCGCGGTCGGCGCGGGCGCGCAAGCGCGTGCTGACGGCGGCCGTGCGCGACGTCGCGGAGCACCTGGGCAACACGCCGGCCGTGGCCCGCGGCTCCTACATCGACCCGCGCGTGCTGGAGCGGTTCGAGGACGGGCGCACGGTGCTGCCCACGTTGCGCCGGGCCGGCTCGCCGGACCTGCTGGACGACGCGCGGCGCGCGGCGTTCGAGCGGGCGGTGGTGCGGCTCCTGCGCACCCCGGACGACCGGGCGTGAGAGACCGGGGCGTGAGCCGCGGGGTGCCGGGTACGTCCCGGGGCATGGGGCGCGACCTGGAGGACCTGCGGGCCGCCGCGGCCGGCTGCACCGACTGCGAGCTGCACGCGGACGCCACGCAGACGGTCTTCGGCGAGGGCCCGCAGTCGGCCTGGCTCATGATGGTGGGGGAGCAGCCCGGTGACCGGGAGGACCGGGCCGGAGAACCGTTCGTCGGGCCGGCCGGGCGGGTGCTGGACGAGGCGCTCACCCGGGCCGGGATCGACCGCGACGAGGTCTACCTCACGAACGTGGTGAAGCACTTCCGGTTCGAGCGGCAGGGGAACCGGCGCATCCACAAGACGCCGGGGGTGACCCACATCCGGGCGTGCCGGCAGTGGTTCGACGGGGAGCTCGCGGCCGTGCGGCCGCGGGTCGTGGTCACCCTGGGGGCGACGGCGGCGAAGGCGCTGCTCGGCCCGACGTTCCGGATCACCGGTGAGCGCGGCACGGAGCGGGAGTGGGAGGGCCACCGGCTCGTGCCGACGATCCACCCGTCGGCGATCCTGCGCGGGTCGCCCGAGGACCGTGCCGACGCCATGGACGCCTTCGTCGCCGATCTCGCCGTGGCCGCCCGGCTGCGGTAGCGCCCGTCACGGCTCGAGCAGGCTGCTGATCGTGTCGATCTCGCCCGGATCGGCGCCGTTCTCCTGCAGCAGCTGCCGTAACTGGTCCTCCCCGGCGGCACCCGGCGGGTACGGGCGGTTGGCCACCAGCAGGCGAGCCCACCGCTGCGGGTCGTCGACGTCGCCGCGGCGCAGGGCGGCGGCCAGGTCGGGCTCGGAGGACTCGTTGACCGAGACCTGCCGGCCCGCGGCGACCGGCGGCTGCTGCGCCCCGGGTTGATCGGTCCCGCTGCGTCCCCCGCCCGAGCAGCCCGCGAGGGGCAGCACCGCCAACGCGACGGCGACGAGAGCCGTGGAGACCCGGGTGGACGCGGTCACGGTTCAGATCTCCGGCTCGACGTCGCTCTCCTCCTGGGCGAGCCGTTCGTCCAGGGACTGGCCGTCGCGCTGCTCGCGCGGCGTCGGGCCGTGCTGGTCGGCCCCGGACCAGGTCTCGGTGGGCTCCGGTGCCTCCGCGCCCTCCTCCAACGGGTCGGCCCCGAGCTCGTCCTCGTCGAGCTGCTCGCTCGGGCTGATGCTCGGGGAGTCGAAGTCGCTGGTCATGGTCACCGGTTACCCGGGCGGGGTCGGCACAACCGCGCCGATCCGGAATCCCGGCCCGCCCCGGTGGGTATCCGCCGGGACATGGACCTCCAGTTCCTCCGAGACCTGACCGCGGTGCCGGGCCCCTACGCCACGGTCTACCTGGACGATTCACACGACACCGAGGACGCGGACCGGCTCCACGAGCTGCGGTGGGCCGAGGCCCGCCGGCAGCTGGAAGGCGCGGGCGCCGACGCGACCACGTTGGAGGCCCTCGACGCCGCCGCGGCGACCGCACCGCGCGTCGGCGGCCGGGCCGGGCGCGTGCTGGTGGCGGCGGGGACCGGGCCTCCCGGCGAGCGGGTGCGCCTCGACCGCACCCTCCCGGAGCCGCCCGCCACGCCGTCGGCGACCTGGGCCCCGGTGCCCGACCTGCTCCCGATGCTGGTGGAGCAGCCCGAGCACGTCCCGGCCGTGGCCGTGCGGGTGGACGAGACCGGGGGAGAGGTCTTCCGGTCGCAACCCGGCAACGCGCCCGCGGAGGTGGAGCAGGTGCGGGGCGACGAGCTCGTGCACAAGGTGCGCGGGGGCGGGTGGTCGCACCTGGCCATGCAGGAGCGGGTCGAGGAGAGCTGGCGGCGCAACGCCGCCGACCTCGCCCAGCGCGTCGACAAGCTGGTGGCCGCGACGGGTGCCCGGGTCGTGGTGGTCACCGGCGACGCGCGGTCGCGCAGCCGCCTGATCGACGCGCTCGGCAGCCGCGCCGCCGAGCTCGCCGTGCAGGTCGAGCGCAGCGGCGGCCCCGTGGACGTCGACGAGCTGACCGCCGCGGTGGACGAGGCCGCCCGGGACGTCGTGGTGGCCGACCGGCGGGCGCTCGTCGACCGGTACGAGAAGGCGACCGGCCGGGCGGACGGGCTGGCCGTCGAGGGTGTCGACGGCGTGCTCGCAGCGCTGCGCTCCGGCGCGGTCGACACCGTGCTCCTCGACACCGTGTTCCTCGACGGCGGTGTGCGCCGCGATCGGACTGTGTGCGTGGCCGACGAGCCCACCCACGTGGCGACCACGCCCGACCAGCTGCGTGCCCTCGGTTCGGAGCCCACCGGTGAGGCGGCGGTGGACGCGGCTCTGACGCGGGCGGCCGCGGCGTCCGGGGCCGCTCTCGTGCCGTTCCCGCCCGACGGCGACGGCCGGCCGACCGGTCCGTCAATGGCCGACGGGGTGGCCGCACTGCTGCGCTACCCCGTGCCCTCCGGGGCCTGAGCCCGGTCCGCCTCGGCGGCGCGGGCCCGTTGCGGCACCACGGTGTCGCGCGGGTCGGCCGCGGAGGCCTTGCCGGCGAGGAACACCCCGAAACGCGTGAGCAGCGAACCGGCCATCAGCGCCGCGCCGGACGCGGCGGCCACGCCGCGGTGCCGCCGCCCGGCGAGCGCCCCGGCCGCCCCGATCACGGACAGCGCCTTGGCCACGCGCATGCAGGTGCCCGCGGCGCCCGTGCGGTAGCGGTCGCCGATCAGGCCCAGGCGGTGCTCCATCAACGCGCCCGCCGCGAGCTCCACGGCCGCGCCCGCCGCACCCAGCCGCGCGGCAGGCGCGTTCTCGGCCACGGGGGCACCGACCAGACCCAGCCCACCGGCCGCGGCCGCGGCGCTCCCGCCGAAGACGAACGGCATCTCGCGGTACGCCCCGTGCCACGCGGGCACCGCGGTGTTCGTCAGCAGCACCGCCGTGTAGGAGGTCATCGGGCCGCCGAGCGCGGCCGCGCCGACCCCGGCCAGGCGGCCGAGCGCGGGCGCGATCCCCGTGAGCTCCGACGCGGCCGCCGCCGAGGCGAGCGCCGAGAACGGGGACAGGATCCAGGTGCCGACCGAGAGCGGGGAGGTCGGCTTGACCACCCGCAGCATGTTGAGGAACCGGGCGGGCCGGTGCAGGTCGTGCACCAGCAGCACCACACCGGCGAGCGCACCTCCCGCCGCTCCCAGCCGGGCGGTGCGCGCCAGCCCGGGCCGTCCGGTGGCCCTCGCGAACTCGGCCACCACGGCCGACGCCCCCGCGAGCCCGCCGCTGAACAGGTAGCCGGGAACGTCCGGGTTCTTCCACGTCGGCTGCTTGAGGATCGGCCGGCCGTAGTACGAGCGGAAGTCGGCCGGCGGGACGGCAGGCTCTTCCACCGGCTTGCGGCGGTCGGCGTGGGCGCGGGTCATCGCGCGGCCCCCAGGAACGCCGCCGCCACGGCGGCCACCACCCCCGCCGCCGCCACCGCGGCGCGCTTCCACATCGCGGGCAGGTCGCGGGTGGTGACCACGGGGTCCGGCGGCAGCCCGTAGACCTCCGGCTCGTCGAGCAGCAGGAAGAACGCGCCATCACCGCCGACCCCGTCGGCCGGGTCGTGCCCGTACAGCCGTGCCTTCTCCACCCCGGCCGCCTGCAGCGCGTCCACCCGCCGCGCGGCCCGTTCGCGCAGCTCGTCGAGTTCGCCGAACTGGATCGAGTCGGTGGGGCACGCCTTCGCGCACGCCGGTTCCTGGCCCGCGCCGAGCCGGTCGTAGCACAGCGTGCACTTCCAGGCCCGCCCGTCGCCGGGCCGGATGTCGATCACCCCGTACGGGCAGGCGGGCACGCAGTAGCCGCAGCCGTTGCAGATGTCCTCCTGCACCACCACCGTGCCGAACTCGGTGCGGAACAACGACCCCGTCGGGCACACGTCGAGGCACGCGGCGTGGGTGCAGTGCTTGCAGACGTCGGAGGCCATCAGCCACCGGACCTCGCGGTCGGCCTCCACCGCACCCTGCGGCACCGAGGGCATCCCCAGGTCCACCGCGTGCCGGTCGGGCGTCGTCTGCTCGACGAACGCCACGTGCCGCCAGGTGGACGCGCCGAGCCCCACGGAGTTGTCGTAGGACATCCCGGTGAGGTCCAGCCCGTCGTCGGGGACGAGGTTCCACTCCTTGCAGGCCACCTCGCACGCCTTGCAGCCGATGCAGACCGACGTGTCGGTGAAGAAGCCCATCCGCGGTGGGTGCTCGGCGTACCCCGCCTCACCGGCCGGGTCCGGCAGCGGTGCCGCCAGGCGCTGGTCGAGCGTGAAGCTCATGGCGATGCCTTCCCGTCGTGGTGACCGTCGTGGTGCCCGTCGCGGTCGATCGCCGCGGTCCCGGTCTCGGCCGTGATCCCGGCTCGCTGCTGGTAGGACTCGACCAGGTCCTCCCGCGCCTGCCCCCGCGGTCGCCGACCCGGGCGGATGTCGCAGATGGAGGCTTTCGTCGGCTGGATGTGCACGTTGGGGTCGAGCACGATCGGCAGCAGCTCGTTGGCCGCGTCGCCGGTGGAGATGCCGTTCGGGCCCCAGTGGTAGGGCAGGCCGATCTGGTGGATCGTGTGGCCGCCCACCTTGATCGGCCGCATCCGCTCCGTCACGACGACGCGGGCCTCGATCGCGGTGCGCGGGCTGACGATCGTGGCCCACCCGAGGTGCTCGAGGCCTCGCTCGGCCGCGAGTGCGGGGGAGACCTCGCAGAAGAACTCCGGCTGCAGCTCCGACAGGTGCGGCAGCCAGCGGCTCATCCCGCCCGCCGTGTGGTGCTCGGTGAGCCGGTAGGTGGTGAACACGTACGGGAAGACGTCACCGCCCTGCTGCCCGCCACTGGGGCCGTACCGGTTGAACCGGTGCGGGAAGACCCGCCGCGCAGGGTTGGCCTGCTGGCCGTAGAGCAGGTTCTCCACCGGCGACTCCGACGGCTCGTAGTGCGCGGGCAGCGGTCCGTCCGCGAGCCCCGCGGGCACGTACAGCCACCCGCGGCCGTCGGCCTGCATGATGAACGGCTCCGCGCCCCCGATCGCGTCCTCGCGCTCCGCGCCCTCCGGGGGCTCGTAGTCGGGCGGCTTCTCCACCTGGAAGTCCGGGGTGTCGTGCCCGATCCAGCGCTCCTGCTCGGCGTCCCACCAGACGTAGGCCTTGCGCTCGCTCCACGGCTTCCCGGCCGGGTCGGCGGAGGCGCGGTTGTAGAGGATGCGCCGGTTCATCGGCCACGCCCAGCCCCACTCCGGCGCCACCCAGTTCTGCTCCTCGCCCGGCTTGCGCCGCGCGGTCTGGTTCGTCCCGTCCGCGTAGGCGCCGCAGTAGATCCAGCAGCCGCAGCGCGTGGAACCGTCCGTACGGAGCTGGGTGTAGCCCGACAACGGTGCGCCGTCGGCGTCCCAGCCGTTGATCTCGGCGAGCACGGCCTCCGCCGACGGCTCGGCGGTTGGGCCCTCCGTCGGGTAGTCCCAGGTCAGGTCCAGCACCGGGCGGTCGCGCTCGTCGGTGGAGGCGGCGAGCTTCTCCCGGATGATCCGGCCCAGGTGGTAGTAGAACCACAGCTCGCTGCGCTGGTCGTCGATCGGCTCCACCGCCTTGTGGTGCCATTGCAGCATCCGCTGGGTGTTGGTGAAGCTGCCGTCCTTCTCCACGTGCGACGCCGCGGGCAGGAAGAACACCTCCGTGCCGATGTCCTCCGTGCGCAGCAGCCCGGACTCCAGCTCCGGCGCGTTCTGCCAGAACGTGGCCGTCTCGATCATGTTGAGGTCCCGGACCACCAGCCACTTCAGGTTGGCCAGCCCGAGCCGGTTCATCCGCGAGTTCGCCGTGCCGACGGCCGGGTTCTCCCCGATCACGAAGTAGCCCTCGCCGCCGCCCTCGACCTGCTTGACCACCGTGTCGTAGTTGGAGTGCCCCTCGGTGAGGCGCGGGAGGTAGTCGAAGCAGAAGTCGTTGTCCGCAGTGGCCGCGTCGCCCCACCACGCCTTGAGGAGGCTCACGGCGTAGGCGTCCATGTTCCCCCAGTACCCCTGGGTCCCCGCGTCGGCCTTCACGTAGCTGTCCAGGTCGAGGTGCTCGTGCGCGTGCGGCATCGGCAGGTAGCCGGGGAGGATGTTGAACAGCGTCGGGATGTCCGTCGAACCCTGGATCGAGGCGTGCCCGCGCAGCGCCAGGATGCCGCCGCCCGGGCGCCCGATGTTGCCCAGCAGCAGCTGCAGGATCGCCGCCGTGCGGATGTACTGCACCCCGACGGTGTGGTGGGTCCAGCCCACCGCGTAGGCGATCGCGCTCGTGCGGTCGCGCCCGGAGTTGGCGGTGAGCGCCTCGGCCACCCGCAGGAACTCCGCCTCGCTGACCCCGCAGATCTCGGAGACGATCTCCGGGGTGTAGCGCGCGAAGTGCCGCTTCAGCACCTGGAACACGCACCGGGGGTGCTGCAGCGTGTCGTCGCGCCGGGGATGGCCGCGGAACGAACCCCCGCCCGCGCCCGCCGTCTCCATCATCGAGTTCTCGCGGACGTGCTCGCCCGACTCGGAGTCGCCGCCCCCGTGCGGCAGGAGAGCCCACTGGTCGCGCTGCCCCGCCGCGGCCGCGACGTCCGCACCCTCGTACTGCCAGGTCTGCGGGTCGTAGTGGCGGCCTTCCTCGTCGAAGCCGGAGAACAACCCGTCGAGGTCCTCCGTGTCGCGGAAGTCCTCGCGCAGGATCATCGGCGCGTTCGTGTAGGCCACCACGTACTCGCGGAACCACTTGTCGTGCGTCAGCACGTGGTTGATCAGCCCACCGAGGAACGCGATGTCACTGCCCGCGCGCAGCGGCACGTGGATGTCGGCCAGCGCGCTGGTGCGGGTGAACCGCGGGTCGACGTGGATGATCGTGGCGCCGCGCGCCTTCGCCTCCATCACCCACTGGAACCCCACCGGGTGGCACTCGGCCATGTTCGAGCCCTGGATGACGATGCAGTCGGAGTTCTGCAGGTCCTGCTGGAACGTCGTGGCCCCGCCGCGACCGAAGCTGGTCCCCAGACCGGGGACGGTGGAGGAGTGTCAAACACGGGCCTGGTTCTCGATCTCCACAGCGCCCAGGGCGGTGTAGAGCTTCTTCATCAGGTAGTTCTCCTCGTTGTCCAGCGTCGCCCCGCCGAGGCTCGCGAACCCGAGGGTGCGCCGCAGGACCCGGCCCTCCTCGTCGGTGTCCTCCCACGTGCGCCTGCGGGTCTCGAGGACCCGGTCGGCGATCATGTCCATCGCCGTGTCGAGGTCGAGGTCCTCCCACTCGGTGCCGTGCGGACGCCGGTAGCGGACCTTCGTCTGCCGCAGCGGCGAGGTCACCAGCTGCGTCGACGCCGACCCCTTCGGGCACAGCCGCCCCCGCGACACGGGCGAGTCCGGGTCGCCCTCGATCTGCGTGACCCGGCCCTCCGAGACGTACACCTGCTGCCCGCACCCCACCGCGCAGTACGGGCACACCGACTTCACCACCTCGTCGGCGGTCGTCGTGCGCGCGGTCAGCTCCCGGCTGCGCTTCGACTTCGCCGCCGCACCCCGCCCCAGCGGGTCGGCCGACGTCAGCTGGCGGAAGGCCGGCCAGCGCCCGGCGAGGTCGCGCAGTCCCATCCGGATCTCCTCGGGTGCTCGGGTGCTCCGCTCCTGCGGTACCCCTGATCGCCCGGGGCTACGCCGAGCCCGGTGGATAAGGTGTGCGACGGAGGCGTCTGGGCGCCTGGTGGCCCCCGCGGTCTTCAAAACCGACGTGGCCGAGCATCTCGGTCAGGCGGGTTCGATTCCCGTCCGCCTCCGCCACACGGCCTCCGCGGCTCCGTCGGGCCCGGCGATCATGCCCCGCGCTGGCGGTCGCTCGTGGGAGATTGCTCCTCGGGGCGCCGTGCGCCTTGGTCGGTTGGCCTTGGCCTGACCGCGGTGATCACGGCGGGCCTGGGGCCTCCGGTGGCGCCGCGCATCGTGCGGCGCCGCACCTCACGCGTCAAGGGCGCCTTCGGCGTCGCTGCGCGAGCGCTTCGCGCCCCGTGACCCGTGAGCCTCTGCGGCCCCTCCCGGGCATTCGCGTGGGCAGGCAGGGCCTGCCCTCTTGGCGCGCGGCGCCACCGGCGGCCGGTTCTGCGGCCATGATCATAGGTTTGGCGCGTTCCCGGGCGTTTTCGACACGGGAATGCGCCAACTCTCCGATCATGGGCCGAATTTGCGCTCCGAGGTCGTCGCTCAAGGGGAAATGGTCGCTAGATGATCTCTGGGAGCGACCATTTGCCCTTGATCGCCGTGAGATCCGCCGTTCGGCCCCAGATCGCCGCGCGGGCAGTCGTCTCCAGGAGGCTGCCTGGTGGCGCCGCGCGCCAACGGGGCAGGCCCCTGGCCTGCCCGCGAAGCCTGCCGTAGGGGCCGCAGAGGCTCGCAGGTCAAGGGGCGCGCAGCGACGCCGGAGGCGCCCTTGACCTGGGAGGGGCGGCCCCGCACGATGCGCGGCGCCACCAGGAGGCCAGCCCCGCAAAGGAGGCATGATCGTTGCTCCGGCGCAAACCCCGACACGAGGAGTCGGAAAACGCGCCAAGCCGGCGATCATGGCCGCCACACGGTCAGGGCCGCACCCGGATCCGTCCGGCACCGGCCTCGACGCTCCCGATCACCGCGGCCTGCACCCCCTCCTCCCGCAGCTGGGACACCGCGGCGGCGGCGCGGGCGGGTTCGGCGCCGAACAGCAGCCCGCCGGAGGTCTGGGCGTCGGCGAGGAGCAGCACGTCGGTGTCGGTGACGCCGGGGGCGGTGTCGAGGGCCTCCGTGACCCAGTCGCGGTTGCGGCGGGTGCCGCCGGGCACGACGCCGGCGTCGGCCTGTGCGCGGACACCGGGCAGCAGGGGCACGGCACCGGTCTCGACGACCGCATCGACCCCGGAGGCGGCGGCCATCTTGCGCAGGTGGCCGAGCAGCCCGAAGCCGGTGACGTCGGTACAGCCGCCCGCGCGTGCGGTCCGGGCGGCGTCGGCCGCCGCGGCGTTGGGCGTGCACATCGCGGTGACGGCGGCGTCGAGCAGTTCGGCCGTGGCCGTGCCGGCCTTCACGGCGGTGGTGGCGATCCCGACGCCGAGCGGCTTGGTGAGGACGAGCGCGTCGCCGGGGCGCAGGCCGGCGTTGGTGAGGATGCGCTCGGGGTGGACCTCCCCGACGACCGCGAGCCCGTACTTGGGTTCGGGGTCGTCGATGGAGTGGCCGCCGACCACGGCGAACCCGCAGTCGCGGCCGACGTCCGCGCCGCCTGCGAGGACCTCGCCGAGCACGTCCGGTGGCAGCACCTCCGACGGCCAGGCCACGATGTTGAGCGCGAACAGCGGCCGCCCGCCCATCGCGTAGACGTCGGACACGGCGTTGGTGGCGGCGATGCGCCCCCACGTGCGCGGGTCGTCGACGACGGGGGTGAAGAAGTCGGTGGTGGCGACGAGGGCGCGGTCGGCGTCGAGCCGCCACACCGCGGCGTCGTCGCCGGTCTCGGTGCCGACCAGCAGGTCGGGGTGCGTGGCGGGGGTGATGGTGGCGAGGATCTCCGCCAGCTTGCCGGGGCCGATCTTGCAACCGCAGCCTGCGCCGTGGCTGAACTCCGTGAGCCTGCGTGCGCCTGCCTGGTCGATCGTCACATCCGTCACAGCCGGATCGTAAGGGCGGTGACACACTCTGGCCGTGCTCGATCCCCGCCGTCGCGTCCCCCGCACGGATGCGGTGCTCGCCGATCCCCGGATCGCCGCGGCCGCGGCCCGGCTCGGCAGGCCGCTGGTCAAGGAGGCGGTCACGGCGGCGCAGCAGCAGGCCCGTGACGGCCTGATCGCGCCGGAGGACGTGGCGGAGGCCGCTCTCGCCGCGTTGCCGCCGGTGGCCACCAGCTTGCGTTCGGTGCTGAACGCCACCGGGGTCGTGCTGCACACCAACCTGGGCCGGGCGCCGCTGGGCCCGGCGGCGCGCGAGGCGCTGGGCGTGGCTGCCGGGAACTGCGACGTCGAGCTGGACCTCGCCACCGGGGCCCGCGGCCGCCGCGGTGCCGGGGTGGTCGATGCGCTGCGCGCCGCGGTGCCCGGGGCGGGCGGGGCGCACGTGGTGAACAACGGGGCCGCGGCGCTCGCGCTGATCGCCGCCACGTTCGCGGTGGGGCGCGAGATCGTGGTCTCGCGCGGCGAGCTGGTGGAGATCGGCGACGGGTTCCGGATCCCGGATCTTGTGGAGTCGACGGGGGCGCGGTTGCGGGAGGTCGGCACGACCAACCGCACCCACCTGGCCGACTACGAGCGCGCGATCGGGCCGGACACCGCGTTCGTGCTCAAGGTGCACCCGTCGAACTTCACGGTCACCGGGTTCACCAGCGCCGTCGGCGTGGAGAAGCTCGCCGGGCTCGGGGTGCCGGTGGTGGCCGACATCGGGTCAGGGCTGCTCGCGCCGCACCCGCTGCTGCCCGACGAGCCGGACGCCGCGAGCGTGCTCGCCGCGGGGGCCGTGCTGGTGACGGCGTCGGGCGACAAGCTGCTGGGCGGGCCGCAGGCCGGGTTGATCCTCGGGGACGGCGAGCTGGTGGAGCGGGTGCGCCGGTTCCCGCTCGCCCGCGCGATGCGGGTGGACAAGCTGACGCTCGCCGCGCTGGAGGCCACGCTGCGCGGGCCGGTGCCGCCCGTGCGCGCCGCGCTCGACGCACCCGTGGCCGAGCTGCGGGCGCGGGCCGAGGCGCTCGCCGCCCAGCTCCCGGACGTGGACGTGCGGGTGGTCGACTCTGCTGCCACGGTCGGTGGCGGCGGGGCGCCCGGCGTCACCCTGGACAGCGTGGCGCTCTCCCTTCCCGAGTCCTACGCCGCCGCCCTGCGCGCGGGCGAGCCCGCCGTGCTCGGGCGCCTCGAGTCCGGCCGCTGCCTGCTCGACCTGCGCGCGCTCGCCCCTGCCGACGACGAGGTGCTCGCGGGGTGCGTCCGGGCGGTGCGGAGCGGCGCGTGACCTCGCGGGTGGTGGCGACGGCCGGGCACGTGGACCACGGCAAATCCACGCTGGTCCGCGCGCTCACCGGGATGGAGCCCGACCGGCTGGCCGAGGAGCGGCGCCGCGGGCTCACCATCGACCTCGGGTTCGCCTGGACGACGCTGCCGTCGGGCACCGACCTCGCGATCGTCGACGTCCCCGGCCACGAGCGATTCGTCACGACGATGCTCGCCGGCGCGGGCCCGGTGCCCGCGGTGCTCGTGGTGGTGGCCGCCGACGAGGGGTGGATGCCGCAGTCGGCCGAGCACCTCGACGCGCTGGACGCGCTGGGCGTGGAGCACGGCCTGCTCGTCGTCACGCGCTGCGACCTGCTCGACCCCGAGGTCGCCCGGGAGGACGCGCTGGCCGAGATCCGCCGCTCCACGCTGGGCGAGGTCGGCGTGGTGGAGGTGTGCGCCACCCGCGGGGAGGGGCTCGACGCGCTGCGCACGGCGCTGGACGGCCTCGTCGGCGCGCTCCCCGAGCCCGATCCCGAGGCGGACGTCCGGCTCTGGGTCGACCGCGCGTTCACCATCAAGGGCGCGGGCACCGTGGTCACCGGCACCCTCGGCGCCGGCACGATCCGGGTGGGCGACGAGCTGGAGCTGCGGGGCAGGCGGGTGCACGTGCGGGGGCTGCAGAGCCTCGGCGAGCCGGTGGAGGTGGCGCGGGGGGTCGCGCGGGTGGCGGTGAACCTGCGCGGCGTGCCGCGGGAGGCGGTGGCGCGCGGCGACGCCCTGCTCACGCCGGAGTCCTGGATCGCCCCGGCCGAGTTCGACGTGGCGCTGCGCGGGGTACGCGGGGGCGAGCCGGGAGCGCTGCCGTCGGAGGTGGTGCTGCACGCCGGCTCGGCGGCCGTGGCGGGGCGTGTGCGGCCGCTGGGTCCGGGGTTCGTCCGGCTGCGCCCGGAACGACCGCTGCCGCTCCGGATCGGGGACCGGGTGGTGCTGCGCGACCCCGGCCGGCGGGCCGTCGTCGCGGGCGCCGGCGTGCTCGACGTCCGCCCGCCCGCGTTGCGCCGCCGGGGCGCGGCCGCTCGCCGGGCCGCCGAGCTGGCGGAGCCGGGAGCGGGCACCGGCGCGGTGGAGCTGCGCAGGCGGGGCCAGGTCCGGGCGGCGGAGCTGCTGGCGATGGGAGTGCCGCCCGCGTCGGTGGAGGACGCGCGGCCCGCGGTGCGGGCCGACGGCTGGCTGCTCTCCCCGGGCCGGGCGCGCGAGGCGGTGTCGTCGCTGGCCGCGGCCGTGCGCGCGCACGACGCCGCCGAGGCGCTCGACCCCGGCCTCCCGATCGAGGCGGCCCGCCGGGCGGCGCAGCTGCCCACACCGGGGCTCGTGGCGGCGCTGCTGGCCGCCGTGCCCGCGGGTGAGCGGGCCGCGGCCCCGGAGCTGCGCGACGGCCGGGTGCACCTCGGCCGGGAGCGCGGGCTGCCCGAGCGGGTGCGCACGGCGCTGGAGGCGCTGCGGGCCGACCTCACCGCCGACCCGTTCCGCGCCCCGGAGGCCGCCCGGCTCGCCGAGCTCGGCCTCGGCGCGCGGGAGCTGGCCGCGCTCGTCCGCGCCGGTGAGCTGGTCGCGGTGGCCGACGGGGTGGTGCTGCTGCCGGACGCGCCGGAGCGGGCCGTGGAGCTGCTGCGCGGAGCGGGTGACTCGTTCACCCTCAGCGAGGCCCGTCAGGTGCTCGGCACGACCCGCCGGGTGGCGGTGCCGCTGCTCGAGCACCTCGCGCGGACCGGGCGCACCGTCCGCGTCGACGACCGCGCCCACCGGCTCCGCTGACGATCAGCGCTCCTGCTCGGGCAGCAGGTTCCCGAGCGGCCCGAGGTCGATGTTGAGGTCCTCGGGACGCAACCCGAAGTGCTCGCGCAGCTCGGTCATCGCCTGCTCCAGCTTCATGAGCCCGAGCCCGAGCTCCTCCACCTTCTCCTCCGGCAGGTCGCCCGACTCCACCCGGCGCAGGGCCTGCCGCTCCATGAGTTGGCGGATCAGCTCGACGAGCGTGAGGACGAGCCTGCCCAGGCCCCGGCCCACCGAGTCGGGGTCGAGCTCGAGGCGCTCCGGCACGTGGGTCACCGTTCCTCCAAGGTCTGCACCGAGCTCACCAGCGCGCGCAGCGAGACGTGCACGAGGTCGACGTCGGCCAGCGAGATGGTCACCTCGCCCGTGATCACGACGCCGCCCGCGAGCAGCCGGTCGAGCAGGTCGACCAGCGCGACGTCCCGGGTCGGGGCGGCGGTCACGGCTCCTCCAGCCCGGCGAACGAGTAGGGCGCCCACGGGCCGGTGAGCTCCAGCCGCAGGCCGTCGCGCGTCTGCTCCTCGACGGCCTGCCGGAGCGCCTCCTCGTCCTCCACGAGGTAGGCGGCGTTGAGCACCATCTCCTCGGACCGGCCCGACAGGCGCGGGTCCTGTGGCGGGTATCGACGGCTCGCGAGCGCGGCGGCGGCGAGCGCCTGGTGCGCGGCGTCGGCCGCGGCGTGGGCCGCCTCCAGGCCGGATTCCGCGCGCTTGCGCTCGGCGAGCCGGCGCGCCAGGTAGGACGCCCCGGGCCCGGCGCCGTCCGTGGGCTCCGGCACCGGCTGGGTGGCCGACGGCTCGGCGAAACCCTTCACCCCCCACTCGACGCGGCCGCGCACGCGGTCCAGCGCCGCCGTGAACGCCGCGCGCCGCTCGGTGAGCAGGCCGCGGACGCGGTCGTCGTCGAGGTAGACGGTGGCCAGCCGCACCGGGGCGACCGGGCCGGCCTGCGCGACCGCGTCGACGACGCCGTGGTGGGCCCGGGCGGTGTCCTCGAGCCACCGCAGGTCCTCCAGGTTGTGCTTCAGCGGCTCCTCGCCGAACCGGTCGGCAGCCACCGAGCTCACCACGGCCGCGAGCCCGTCCTCGACGACCCGGCGCACCGGAGCGCCGTCGACCCCGTGACCGACGTCGGGCTCCTGCGCTCGCGCGTCCGTGACGGCGTAGAGGTAGACGAGCGGCTCAGCCATCGCCGCCCTCCACCGCGCGCCCGTCGGTGCGCTCCTGTTCCAGGGCGCCGATGCGCTCGCGCAGCCTGCGGTTCTCCTCCAGCACGTCGCGCTGCCCCGAGCTCAGCGTGGGGTCGTGCTCCCACCAGTCGATGCCCATCTCCCTGGCCTTGTCGACCGAGGCCACGAGGAGCCGGATCTTGATGGTCAGCAGTTCGATGTCGAGCAGGTTCACGCGGATGTCGCCCGCGATCACGATGCCCTTGTCCAGCACCCGCTCCAGGATGTCGGCGAGGTTCGTCGACTCCTGGCGGTGGTCCTGGCGGCGGGCGGTCTCGCGGGCGCGGCCGGGAACCGGCATGCCACCGGATGTCATCGGCACCTCCCGTCGAGCTCGCCGCGGGCGTAGCGGCGCACCCGCTTGTAGGACTTCAGCGCACCGTCGCGGCCCACCTCCACCTCGTAGATCGCGAGCACGTCCTGGGTGTCCGGGATCCGCCGGATCTCGACGACCTCCACGCCGACCTTCCAGCCGTCGTCCGTGCCGTCGATCGAGATCACGCACTCCGGGCTGCGCCCGGTGAACTCGGCGACGTGCTCCGCGGCCTTGCGGGCCGCGAGCGCGGGGCCGCCACCACGCGCCGGGCGCCTGCGCGGCTCCCGGTCGTCGGTCCTCTCCTCGTCGGCCACAGCTCCTCCCCGGGTCGTCACCGCCGCCGCGCCATCAGCCGCTGCAGCAGCTCGTTCTCCAGCTCTGCCGCCTCCGCCTCGGAGATCTCGCCGGACCGGCGGGCCTCGTCGACCGCCTCCAGGTGCGCCCGGATCCGGGCCGGGTCGTAGTACTGCTCCTCGGCCTGGTCGCGGATCTGCTCGGCCAGCCACAGGACCCCGCGCACGGGGGCCAGCGGCAGGCCGAGCAGCCCGGTCAGGAGTCCCACTGGTCCTCGGTTCCCGGAACGAAGTCGTACGGCGCCAACGGCCCGAGCAGCCGCAGCCGGACGCGCCCGTGGAGCCGCTTGCCCTGCTCCTCGACGGCGTCCTCGAACGCCTGCGCCTGCGCGCGCTCCACCAGGAACGCCGCGTCCACGACCTGGTCGGGCTGGCCGGGTGTGCGCGCCACCGCGTCGACAGCGTGCTGGTCCAACGCCCCCAGCAGCTCGTCCGCGTCGAGGTCGCGCCGCTCCTCGAGCGCCTGGACCACGAGCTCGCCCAGCCGCAGCCGCTGGTGGTAGGTGGCCTCCTCCGGCAGCCCGTGGATCTCCTGCTGCAGCTCGCGGATCTCCGGGCGCTGTTCGAGCACCTCGCCGAGCACCGGCTCCTCCTCGTAGCGACCCTTGAGCGTGTACTGGGTACACCCCTCGAGGTCGCGCAGTGCCGCCACGAAGTGGTCGTGGTGGGGGGCGAGCAGCTCCTCCACCACACCGTCCTCCTCGACCACGGCGGGGAAGCGCATCGGCAGCACGGCCGTCTCCGCCGCCACCGTGTCCACCACGGTCTCGTGGGCGATCAGGTCGTCGCGCGTGCCGAGTGGACGGTCGGTGGGGACGTCGCCGACCAGGGCGGCGAGGTCACCGTGGACCACCGTGGACACCTTGCCCGACGGACCGAGACCCTTCAGGCCCGACGGCAGCTGGGCGTCGGCCGGGACGAGTCCGTACACGTACACCGCGGTCACTCCTCACGCTCCCGGGGCCTGCGGCGGGGCCGCCGCGGTGCCTCCTCCGGTTCCCGCTCGTCGCCGCGCGGGGTCAGCACCTCCTCGACCTTCTCGGCGGCCGCGTCGAGCACGCCCGAGGTCTTGCCCTTCGCGCCGCCCTCGGTCATGCCCTGGACCAGCCCCGGCAGGTCCTTGCCGCCCTTGGCGTACAGGTCGAGCCGGTTCGTGGCCTCGGCGAAACGCAGGTAGGTGTCGACGCTGGCCACCACGATCCGTGCATCGATGGTGAGGATCTCGATGCCCACCAGCGACACGCGCACGAACACGTCGATCACGAGGCCGCGGTCGAGGATCAGCTCGACCACGTCGGCGAGGCTGCTCGAGCCGCCTCCGCCGCGATCCACGTACCCGTTGCCGCCGCCCTGGCGTTGGGTTGCCACCGTCATGCGTCACCGTCCCGTCGGGAACCCGAGGTCGTCACCGGTTCGCGGTCGTCCTCGGCCTGCTCGTCGTCGTACTCGTCCTCGTAGCCGTCGTCCTCGTACTCGTCGGCCTCGTCGTCGGTGGCCTCGTCGGTGGCCTCGTCGTCGCCCCCGTCGTCGTAGCCGTCGTCCTCGTAGTCCTCGTCCTCGTACTCGTCGGTGCCTTCCTCGGCGCCCTCCTCGTCGGACCCCGCCTCGGCGTACTGCTCCTCCTCCTCCGGGGTCTCCTCGTCCCGGGCGCGCTGCTCCTCCTCCACGGCCTCCTCGTGGGTGCGGACGACCTCGCTGTCGCGGATCTCGCCGCGCCAGCCCTCGACCTCGTCCTGCCGGGTGAGCACGTGGCTCATCGCGTGGCGGCGGAAGTGCTGGAACTCCAGGCGGGCTCGCCGCCCCTGGGCGCGCCAGATGTTGCCGGTGCGCTCGAAGAGGCCCTGCGGGTAGTACTCGAGCACGAGCAGCACGCGCGTGAGGTTGGGGCCGAGCGACGTGAACGTCACCGCGCCGTCGACGTGGCCCTTGGCCCCCTTGGAGCGCCACACGATGTGCGAGTCGGGCACCTGCTCGACGACCGTGGCCTCCCAGGTGCGGTGCGACCACAGCACCTGGGCCTTCCAGTTGGTCTTCTCGTCGCTCTCCTGCTCGACGCTCTCGACCTTCTTCATGAAGGTGGGGAAGTCGGCGAACTGCGTCCACAGGTCGTAGGTGGTGCGCAGCGGCAGCCCGATGTCCTGGTCCTCGCTGATCACGGTGACCTTGAGCTTCTTGCCGCCGCCACCACCGCCACCGCCGCCGCCGAAGAGGTTCTGCGCCTTGTCCTTGAGCGCGCCGAACCCGCGGCTCAGCAGTCCGCCGCGCTCCTCGCCGTCGTCATCGTCGTCGTCGCGCTCGCCGCCCCGGGAACCGCCAAGCGCTTCCTTCAGCCCCTGTCCGCCGCTCTCCGCGACGCCGGTGAGCCGGTCCGACAGATCCGTCACGCGCTCGGCGGCCGACTCGGCGGCCCGCTGCACCAGCAGGGTCAGCAGCCGCTGGCCCGCGTCGCGCAGGCCGTCGATGGGCAGCGCGTCCTTCGCCTTGTCGACTGTGCCACTCGTGCTGTCAGCCATCGCTACCGGCCCTCCGCGTGCGCGGGCTGCGCCGGCCGTCGGTGGCCTTGCCCGCCGCCTTGCTCGTCGTCTTGCTCGCGGCCTTGCCCGCCGTCCTGCTCGCCGTGCGACCCGCCCCGGAGGTGCGGCGCGCGCCCGTGGCGGACGTGCTGCGGCTACGGCCGTTCCGGGCCCGCGCGGGGCGCTCCGGCTCGGCCGGCGCCTCTTCGGCCGCGGTGTCGTCGGCCTCTTCGGCCCCCTCGGCCTCGGCGGGCTCTTCGGCGTACTCGTCCTCGTCCTGCTCGGGCGGTGCTTCCTCCGAGCTGGAACGGCGCTGTGTGCCGAGGTCGCCGAGCGACTCCACCCGGCGCCCGACGCGATCGGTGAGCGACTCGACCTGCCGGGTGGCGACGGCCAGCGCCGCGGACTTCCCGGCCTCCATCAACCGGCCGCGCACCTCGTCGGTCAGGCGCGCCAGCTCGGGGGAGCTGCTCAGCAGCTTCGTGCCGCCCTTCAACAACTCACCGGGCCCGCCGGCCCGCCGCCCGGCGGCCATTCCGGCGAACATCAGGGCGAGCTTCATCTTCTTGGTCCGCCCGAGGAGGTAGCCACCGGCTACTCCCAGTGCAACCCGCGCACCACATTTCACTGGATCTCCACTCCTCGCAGGTTCACGCAATCCGCTCCTTGTTACGGAGGGCTCCGACCAACTACCCGAGGGATCGTCCGGAAACACCCCCGCACCCCGAATGCGAAACAATCTTCGGAAACTTGGGCCATTCGGAGCAGGCGACTGCCCGCGCCTGCCGCATTCGTGTCGCGGGCGGCTCCGGAATTCGGACGAATGGCGGTGGCGGGCCCCGGGCGGCGCCGGCGTCAGTCGGCCGACCGGGTGGCCGCCACGATCGCCCCGACGATGAGCACGAGCAGCAGCAGGACGACCGTCAGCGGGAGCAGCAGCAGGGCCAGCATGAGCGCCGCGATCACCGCCACCCGGGCGCCGGGGCTGAGCGCGCGGAACGCCCCCACGATCGCCCCCCACACGGGGTTGCGCCCGCCGAGCGCCGCGAGCCCGCCGCCGACCAGCGCGTTCAGCGGGATCCCGCCTCGTGCGGTCACCTCGTCCAGCCCGTGGGCGAGGCGCTCGACGCCGGTGAGGGCGATCCCGAACGCGCGATCGAGGAGCGTCGCGAGCAACCGCCGCAGGCTCGCCTTGAGGTCCTCGAACGCGCTTCGCGCCCCGTCCGGCGTCCCGATCTCGTCCACCTGCACCACTCCGCCCGTTCGTCGTCCGCTTCCGCGGTCACGTACCCGGGCGGAGCCCCTTACCGCGGGCCCGTTGTGGTTTTCGTCGATCTGGACCAGTGCAATTGCTCCGATCCGCCCACCCCGGGGTCGCTCGGCAGGGCGACGGCAGGCGTGCCGCGGGGGTGTGCGGGGTACACGGTCTCGCTCGTACTCGTCGCTGGTGGGAGGAGTTCGCCGTGCTGCAGCCGACCCGAGTGCGGGCCCGGGTGGGGGTCATCGGCAGCGGCCTGGTGCTGCTGGCGGGCTGCGCGTCCCTGCAGCAGCCCGACGTGGAGCGGGTCGCCGCGGAGTTCGCCACCGGCGACGCCGCCGCCCGCTGCGCCCTCCTCGCGCCGGCCACGCTGGCCGCCGTCGAACGGACCGCCTCGGCCGCCTGCGCGCAGGTCGTCGCCGAACTGGCACCGTCCGACGCCCAGGTGCTCGGCACCGCCGTGTGGGGCGACGCGGCGCAGGTGCGGACGGGCGCGGACACGCTCTTCCTGACCAGGACGAGCGCCGGGTGGAAGGTCGCCGCCGCCGGGTGCGTGCCCCACGAGGACGCTCCCTACGAATGCGAGGTGGACGGCCCGTGAGCGCGCCGCGAATCCTGTTCATCGTCTATCTCGGTGTGATCACCGTAGGCCTGATCTACTTCCTCACCATCGGTCTTCTGGGGAGGTGACCGGGATGCGGCGCACACTTCGCGACAACGGGCTCGGCATCGCCTTCGGTCTGCTTTTCCTCGCCATGCTGGTCGGTCAGGCGTTCGCCGGCCAGGCACAGTACAACGAGCAGCAGACCGCGACCGGCGCGGAACCGGTGTCGATCGGCCGGTACGTCACGTCGTCGCCGTTCGCGGTGGACGTCGTGGAGAACTGGCAGTCGGAGTACCTGCAGTTCTTCCTCTACATCTTCGGCACCGTGTGGCTCGTGCAGCGCGGCTCGTCGGAATCGAAGGAGGTCGACAAGACCGGCGTCGAGTCCGACGAGGAACAGATGGTGGGTGTGCACGCGCGCCCCGACTCGCCGCCCTGGGCGCGGGCGGGCGACTGGCGCACCGCGGTGTACGCCCGCTCGCTCGGCCTGGTGATGGGTGCGATCTTCCTGGTCTCCTGGCTCGCCCAGTCGGTGGCGGGTCAGGCCGCCTACAACGCCGAGCAGCTGGGGAACCGGGAGGACCCGATCAGCTGGGTCGGCTACCTGGGGGCGGCTGACTTCTGGAGTCGCACGCTGCAGAACTGGCAGTCGGAGATGCTCGCCGTCGGCTCGATGGCGGTGCTCGCCATCTACCTGCGCCAACGCGGTTCGCCCGAGTCGAAGCCGGTGGGCGCCGCCCACGGCGACACGAGTGCGACGGGCTGAGGGCCGCTCGCCCCCTTACGCCAGCATGGTGGCTTTGCTGGCGGAATAT
The DNA here is from genome assembly GCF_042657305.1 of Pseudonocardia zijingensis. Lineage (NCBI taxonomy): Bacteria > Bacillati > Actinomycetota > Actinomycetes > Pseudonocardiales > Pseudonocardiaceae > Pseudonocardia > Pseudonocardia zijingensis. The sequence continues at coordinate 187,596 of NZ_JBHSKO010000014.1, forward strand.
GCCAGTAAAGCCACCATGCTGGCATTGGGGGAAGGGGTGCTGCCGCGCGGCGCCACCAGGAGGCTGACTCCCCTTGAAGGGGGCGAAACGGCGGATCTCATGGCGATCAAGGGCAAATGGTCGCTCCCAGAGATCATCTAGCGACCATTTCCCCTTGATCGACGCCCCCGGGCCGCAAATTCCGCCCATGATCGGAGAGTTGGCGCATTCCCGTGTCGAAAACGCCCGGGAACGCGCCAAACCTGTGATCATGGCCGCGGAACCGGCCGCAGGTGGCGCCGCGCGCCCACCCGGGCAGGCCCCAGGACTGCCCGCGATTCGCCCGGAGGGGCCGCAGAGGCTCACGGGTCAAGGGGCGCGTAGCGCTCGCGCAGCGACGCCGAAGGCGCCCTTGAGGCGTGAGAGGCGGCTCCGCACGATGCGCGGCGCCGCCGGAGGGCTCCGCACGATGCGCGGCCCCCGGGGCCTGCGCCCGGGTCAGCCGGGGAAGGACGTGGGCGGGGTGTTCGGGTTCTGCTGCGGCGCCGCACCGACGTCGCCGCGCCAGCCGCCTTCCTCGCGGCCGCGGCTCTCGATGAACTCCTTGAACCGCGACATGTCGCCCTTGATGCGGCCCTGCACGATGCCGAGGGCCTCGCCCGCCTTCTCCACGAGACCGCTCGGTTCGTGGTCGAGCTGGAGGGTCACGCGGGTGTGCTCCTGGTCGAGCCGGTGGAAGGTCACCACGCCCGCCTGGTGCGTGCCCTCGACGGTGCGCCAGGCGACCCGCTCGTCCGGGTGCTGCTCGGTGATCTCCGCGTCGAACTCGCGTGCCACACCGGCGATCTTGGTGACCCAGTGGGTGCGGGTGGGCGTCAACTGGTCGATGCGTTCCACGCCTTCCATGAACTGCGGGAACGACTCGAACTGGGTCCACTGGTTGTACGCGGTGGTGACCGGAACGGCCACATCGATGGTCTCGACAACGTTCGACGTCATGACTTCGGGCTACCCGCCGGGAGCGCGGCTATTCGTCGAGCCACACCTTGTCCGGAGGGCGCCTGCGGCGCCGGTTCAGCCAGATTCCGAGGGAAACCGGTACCAGCCCGGAGATCACGGCGATGAGCAGGCTGGCCACCAGCAGTCCGGCGACGATCCCGACGATGCCGATCACCACGAGCGGGATCGCGAAGATCGCCGCGTTCCACGGGGTGTCCGGCCATTCGCCCAGTCGGCGAGCGAGATCGGGATCCTCCGCGAGGAGCTGCTTCTCGATCGAGCGGAGGCGACGGCGTTCGTCGTGGCTGAGTTCCATCCGGGCTCCCTGATCCGAAGCGTCGCCGCTAGGCCTTCGCGAACACGTCGACGAGCGTGGCGCAGAACGGATCGAGGTCGGCCGGGCTGCGGCTCGAGACGATGCCCCCGTCGACGACGACCTCCTCGTCGACCACCGTGGCGCCCGCGTTGCGCAGATCCGTCCACACGCTCGGGTACGACGTGAGCGTGCGGCCTGCCGCGACCCCGGCGTCGATGAGCGTCCAGGGACCGTGGCAGATCACGGCGAGCGGCACACCGGCGTCGACCGCGTCCCGGACGAACGCGCGCACGCCGTCGTCGACGCGCAGCTTGTCGCCGTTGACGGTGCCGCCGGGAAGGATCAGGCCGTCGTAGTCGCGGGCCGAGGTGCCCTCCGCGGCCCGGTCCACCTCGAACACGTCGGCCGGTTCGATGTCGTGGTTCATCGCCTGGATCCGGCCCGTCTCCACCGAGACGATCTCGGTGACGGCCCCTTCTCCGGTGACGGCGTCGCGGGGCCTGGTGAGCTCCACCTGTTCGACGCCGTCCGTGGCCACGATCGCGATGCGCTTGCCGTCCAACCTGCCGGTCACAGCGGTCCTCCCCCGTTCGATTCCCTGCTCCGGCTACCCGGGAGAGAGCGGGGAAAACGGTGGACGACTCACACGGTGGTGGTGACCAGCGTGTCGGCCACCCAGCGGGCGACGCCGGCGGGGTAGGGCGCGGGCAGGAGAAGGACGATGTGCCGGAACCCGGCGTCGAGGGCCCGGTCGATCCCGTCGCGGGTGGCACGCGGCCGCTCGTAGGAGACCGGCACGGGGATCGACCGGGTGATCGTGGCGGGGTCGCGGGCGATCTCGGCGCAGAAGCGGTCGAGCAGCTCGCTGCGCCGTGCGGCGTCGTCGATGTCGTCGAGGCCGTGGGCGGGGAAGTTCCACAGGTCGGCGTGCCGGGCCACGACACGCAGGGTGGCCGAGGAGCGCCCGCCGATCATGATCGGCGGGCCGGGCCGCTGCACGGGCTTCGGGTTGCAGAACGCGCCGGTGAGCCGCACGTGGGCGCCCGGGAAGTCGAAGGGCTCGTCCTCGGCCCACATCCGGCGGATCACCGTGCACGCCTCGTCCAGCGCCTCCACCGCGTGCGCGGCGTCGTGGAACGGCAGGCCGTGCGCGTCGTACTCGCGGCGCGCGAGGGGGTGGTCGGGTCGGGAGCCCACGCCGATGCCGAAGTCGAGCCGCCCGCCGGAGACGATGTCGACGGTCGCGGCGATGCGGGCCAGCAGCGCGGGCGGGCGGAAACGGTTGCTGGTGACGAGCAGTCCGAGGCGCAGGCGCTGCGTGTGCGCGGCGAGCGCCGAGAGCAGGGTCCAGCCCTCGTGGACAGGGCCGTTGGGATCCCCGCCGATGGGCAGGAGGTGGTCGAACAGCCAGGCGTGCTCGATCTCCGGGATCGCGTCGGCCTCGCGCCACACGCGCAGGACGTCGTGGTAGTCGACCTGCATCGGAGCGGTCATGATCCCGAAACTGGGGTGTGCCATGGGAGGTCCTTCCGAGCTGCTCATGGCATCATGAGCAAGCGGAACGTTGCTCCGAAAACGATACGGAACAATGTTCCGCTTGACAAGCCCGGCGGAGGGGAGTGGTGCGCGTGCAACACGGCGGGGGCGCGGCCCGGACCAAGCGGGCAGACGCCCGGCGCAACGAGAAGGCCCTCCTGGACGCGGCCGCCGAAGTCTTCGTCGCGTCCGGTGTCGACGCGCCCGTCCGGGACATCGCGGCGGCGGCCGGGGTGGGGGTGGGCACCATCTACCGCCACTTCCCCAACCGGGCCGACCTGATCACCGCCGTCTACCGCCACCAGGTCGAGGCGTGTGCCGAGGCCGGCCCCGCGCTGCTGGCCACCGAAGCCACCCCGTACGCGGCGCTGGTGCGCTGGATCGACCTCTTCGTCGACTTCCTCGTCACCAAGCACGGGCTGGCCGCGGTGATGCAGTCCGACGGGCCCGGCTTCGCCACGTTGCACGCCTGGTTCCTGGACCGCCTCGTCCCCGTGTGCAACCAGCTGTTCGCCGCGGCGGCCGAGTCCGGCGAGATCCGGTCCGGCCTGGACCCCTACGAGGTCATGCGCGCCGTCGGCAACCTGTGCGTCGGCGCGGAGGGCGACCCCCGCTACGACGCGCGCCGCGTGGTCGGCCTCCTCGTGGCAGGGCTACGGACGGCCGACCGGCCCGGCTGACGCCACCGCCGGCACCCCCGGGCGCAGCCCCGGGTGCAGGAAGGTGAAGGCCGCGAGTGCCGCCAGCAGCACCACGCCGAGGACGTACGGAGCGGCCGGGGCGATCTCGTACAGGCCGGTGCCGACCAGCGGGCCGAGCATGAACGTGAGCGCGGTGGTGGAGCCCACCAGCCCGGCCACGGCACCCTGTTCCGCGGGCTCGGCGCGCAGCGTCGGCGCGGCGGTGAAGCCGGGCATGCCGAACCCCATGCCCGTGCCGAGCAGGGCCAGCCCGAGGCCGAGGAGCGGGGCGGTGCCGGCGACGGTCACGACGGCCATCCCGCCGGTCATGACGAGCGCGCCCACCCGGATGAGGCGCAGCGGCGCCCACCGCAGCCGCGGCACGGCCACCACCTGCACCACGATGATCATGGCCGCGCCCGCGAGCGTCACCAGGCCGGTCGTCGGCCCGGTGTCCTGCGCGGTGAGGTGCAGGCGGTCCTGCACGAGGAAGCCGATCGTCATCAGCACGATGCCGAGCGCGAGGTACATGCCGAAGCCGGTGAGGAGGAAGGGCCACATGCGGCGGTCGAACGGGCTCACCGCCACCGCGGGCGGGCGGGCGCGGTGGGTCGCCGGCGCGGGCAGGCCGGCCCGCACGAGCACGGCGATCACGGCGATGACGATCGGCGCGGCGTAGAGCGGAGCCAGCAGGCCGAACGCGCTGAGCGCCGCGCCGAGCGCGGGCCCAACGGCCAGGCCGAGTCCCTGCGCGGCACCGAGCGCGGACATGCCGCGTACGCGGGCGGCCTCCCCTTCGGTGGCGTCGGCGACGTAGGACTGGGCGGTCACCGGGGTGGCGGCCCACGCGAGGCCGAAGAGCACCCCGCGGGTGAGCAGGACCAGCGCGAACACCACCGGCACCGGGAGCGCGCCGGCGAGGCCGATCCGGGCCACCACCGCGAAGGCGAGCAGGGCGGCCGTCGCACCGACGAGCGACAGCACCAGCACCGGGCGGTGGCCGCGGGCCGCAGCGCGGCGGCTCCAGAACGGGCTGGTCAGCACCACGCCCGAGGCGCCGACCGTCCACACGAGCCCCAGTGCGAACTCGCTGAACCCGAGCTCGCGCGCCAGCGGGGGCAGGATCGGGTTGATCATCTGCTGACCGGCCATCAGGCCGAACACCGCCAGGCAGACGAGCAGGACCGGCCGCCTCACGGGGTCAGCCCCCGCCGCAGGACCGCGCCGAGCTCGGCGATCTGGCGCTGCGACACCTCGGCCGACAGGATCGCCTGCGAGCCGTGGAAGGTGCCCGCCCACTGGTGCAGCTCCACCGGCACACCCGCCTGCAGCATCCGCAGCGCGTAGAGGATGTCCTCGTCGCGGTTGGGGCAGAACTCCGCGGTGGCGACGTAGGCGGGCGGCAGGCCGGACAGGTCGTCGGCGCGCGCCGGGGCTGCGTACGGCGTGGCGGGCGCGCCGCCCAGGTAGTGCCGCCACGCGGCGGCCACCTTGGCCCGGTCCATCCACGGCGTACCGGTGAACGTCCGGGCCGACCAGGTCTCCTGCCTGTCGTCGAGGCCGGGCTGGTTGAGCAGCTGAAAGCGGATCGACGGTCCCCGTTCGTCCCGGGCCCGCAGCACCACCCCGGCCGCGAGGCCGCCGCCCGCGCTGTGGCCGCCGACGGCGATGCGGTCCGGGTCGACGCCGAGCTCCGCCGCGTTCTCGACGGCCCAGCACACCGCGGTGTAGGCGTCGTCGAGCGCCGCCGGGAAGGGGTGTTCCGGCGCGAGCCGGTACCCCACCGAGATCACCACGGCCCCGGAGGTCTCGGCCAGCCGGGTGGCCCACGGGTGCTCGGAATCGAGGCCGCCCATCACCCAGCCGCCGCCGTGCAGCCACACGACCGCGCCCTGCGCCTGGTGCGGGCGGTAGATCCGCAGAGGCACGGGCGGGTCGCCGGATGCGGTGCGGTCCTCGATCTCCAGTCCTGTCGTGTCCGGCGCGGGCACCGCGGCGGCCAGCTCGGTGAACTTCTCCCGGTCGGCGACCGGGTCGGCCAGCTCGACCTGGGGGAACAGCGGGATGAACGCTTCCAGCTCGGGATCCATGGCTGCCATGGTCATCGCCCGGGCGGCGGCCGGCACCCGCCAGGCGTCGCGCATACCGGGTGGATCGCGCACCGACCGGCGCATAGCCTCGGGGTGGTGGAGGCACTGGCCGCGCGGCTGTCGCACCTGGATTCCCACGTGGAGGGCGCGCTGCGCGTCGTCATGTTCTACGACACGCTTATGCGCAGGCGCGTGGACCTCCCGGCGCTCGCCCGCGCTTCGGCGGGTCTGGCCGAGTGCGTCGCGGGCATCCGGCTGCGCGGCACCGGCCGGGCGCACCGCTTCTCGCCCGATGGCCGGGAGGCGACCGGCCCACCCGCACCCGAGTCGAGCGCGGTGCCGGTCGCGCTCGACGACGAGGAGATCGGCAGGGTGTGGCTGGAGCGGCCCGGCCCGCCCGGACCGCTCGACGAGGTGCTGCTGGACCGGCTCGCCATCGCCGCCGCGGCGGTCGTGGAGCGCTACGGGCCCGCCCGCACCACGATGGCCGACCCGGCCCTCGTCGAGCTCGTGATCAGCGCCGACAGCGACGAAGCGGCCCGCGCCCGCGCGCTGCGCCTGCTGGGGTTCGCCGCCGACCTCCCGGTCCGCGTGGTCGCGGTGCGATCGTCGCTGCCCCTCGACCGGATCGGCGGCCTCGTCTGCCCGGAGCGCCTCGTGAAGGCGGCGCCCCTGCGCGACGTCGGCGTCCTCCTGGCCACCACCGTGGACGCGACCCGGTTGCCGGCAGGCGCCCGCGCCGGCATCGGTGCCGCCGACAGTCCCGACAGGTCCTGGCGCGAGGCCCGGGCGGCGCTGCGGTTCACCACCGAGCGCCGGCCGGTGGTCCACCACGCGGAGCTGGGGGCGCTGGCACTGCTCGCGCACCTGCCGGAGGACGTGGTGCGCGACAACGCCGACGTGGCCGCGGTCGCCGGGCTGGCCACCGGCAGCCCCGGGGACCTGGAGACGCTGGAGGCCTACTGCGCCACGGGCTCCGTGCGGCGTGCCGCCGACCAGCTCCACCTGCACCACAGCAGCGTCGCCCGGCGCCTCGAGCAGATCGGCAGGTGCACGGGCATCGCTCTGACCGAGCCGACCGGGCTGGTGCGGGCCCGGCTGGCGCTCACCACCTGGCGGCTGCTCGACTCCTGAAGATCCGCCGGTAAGGCCGGATCGCGGCTTTCCGTTCATTATCGATTGCCACATTGTGGAACTCATTGACCACGGACGTCGGCCGCCGGTACCTTCCTCGCACGCTGCGAGAACCAACGGGAATCCGGTGTCGTACCCGCGTCGACACCCACGGGTGATCTTCATTGTCCGAGCTCGCCCGGAGTCGGTGCGGGAATTCCGGCCTGCCGTTCTTCGGGCGCCTGCGGTTGTTGATCCCTGATCCCGGAAAATGCTGGAGCCGTAGATGACGAACGGTGCCGTCGCCGCCCCCTCCCACCACAACCAGCCCACGGTGGACCAGTCCGACCGGCTGGTCCCGATCAACCTCCGGCAGACCGGGCCCACCCCCGTCGAGCTGCTGATCTCCACGAGGATTCGCAAGTCGCCGTACTGGCACCTGTCGATGGAGGCGGGGTGCTGGCGCGCCGAGGTGTACAACCGCGTGTACCACCCGCGCGGGTACGTCCGTCCCGAGGACGGCGGCGCCATGGCCGAGTACCACTCCCTCGTCAACGACGTCACGATGTGGAACGTCGCGGTGGAACGGCAGATCCGCGTGAAAGGGCCGGACGCCGAGGCGTTCGTCAATTTCGTGATCACGCGGGATGCCACGAAGATTCCTCCGATGCGGGCCCGCTACGTGATCCTGTGCAACGAGAAGGGCGGCATCCTGAACGACCCCGTCCTCCTGCGGATCGCGCCCGACGAGTTCTGGTTCAGCATCTCCGACTCGGACCTGATGCTCTGGCTGCAGGGCGTCAAGGTGGGGCAGCCGTACGACGTGGAGATCGCCGAGATCGACGTCGCCCCGGTCCAGATCCAGGGCCCGCGCTCGGTGGACCTGATGGTCGACCTCGTCGGGCCGGAGCTCGCCGACCTGCCGTCGTACGGGCTGATGGCGGCGGAGGTCGCCGGGCTCCCGGTGATCATCTCCCAGACCGGGTTCACCGGCGAGAAGGGCTACGAGATCTACCTGCGCGACGCCTCGCTGCACGCAGAGGAGATGTGGAACGCCGTGCTCGAGGCGGGGCGGCCGCACAACCTCGCGGTGATCGCACCGGCCCACCACCGCCGCGTGGCGGCCGGGATCCTGTCGTGGGGCCAGGACATGGACGCCGAGACCCTGCCCTTCCAGGTGAACCTCGGCTACCAGGTGCCGCGCACCAAGCAGGCCGACTACATCGGCAAGGCGGCGCTCGAACGCGCCCGCGCGCTGGTGGAGGCGGGCACGCCGCCGTTCCGGATGGTCATGGTCGGGATGCGCGTCGAGGGCCGTCCCATCGACGAGTACGCCCCCGACTTCTGGCTGGTCCGGCCCGGCGACGGCGGTGACCCCGTCGGCTACCTGACCTCGCCGTGGTGGTCGCCGGAGCTCAACACCAACATCGCGCTCGGCTATGTGCCGGTCGAGCTCTCGGCGCTGGGCACCCGGCTGGCCGTGGACCTGCCCGCCCAGTACGCGGACGAGCCCGGCGTCCCGGTACCCGCCGAGGTGGTGGAGGTGCCGTTCCGCCCCTCGGTCAACCCCAACACGCGCGAGCGGCTCCGCGAACGGGGGCTCGACAGCGCGGTCTGAGCACCGGCCGGCCGAGCCCGCGCGGTGCCAGACTGGGGTGCGTGCTCACCCATGCGGCCCCTTCCCGGTGGCGGCGCGGGCCAGGCCGGCTGGTGGTGCTCCTCGCCGCCGTGCTGGGCCTGGCCGCCTGTTCGCCGCCCAGCGCGTCCGGCCCCGAGGGGCAGGCGCCGCCGGGGTCGCAGGCGGCGTGCACGGTCGAGGCGGACGTCGGCAGCGTGCCCGCGGTGGCGCCCGGCGCGGTCGTCTGCCTGTCCGGCACCCTGGACTCCCGGCTCACCCTCACCGCGGGCGGCACGCCCGACCGTCCCGTCACCTACACCGGGGGCGGCAGCGCGCGCGTGCGCGGGATCGACGTGCTGGCGAGCAACGTCGTGGTGGAGGGGTTCACCTCGGCGGAGGCGCACTCCATGGGCGCGAAGCTCGTGGGCGACGGCATCGTCTTCCAGGAAAACACGATCAGCCACCCGGTCTACGAGGGCGACGACACCGACGGCGTCCGGTTCTTCGGCAACCACATCCAGCTGCTGCGCAACCGCATCTCGGACGTGGAGGACGGCGCCGACTGCGACGACGACGGCTGCGGCGACGGGCCGCACCCCGACTGCTTCCAGACCTACTACAGCGACGAGTACCCCACGAGCAGCGACGTCGTCATCGACGGCAACCGGTGCGAGAACGTCGTGGCGCAGTGCCTGATCGCCGAGGGCCCGAACCTGCCCGACGAGGGCATCCGGGGGCCGGGCGCGAGCGCGAACTGGGTGTTCCGCAACAACTTCTGCGACGACGACGCCGTCCAGGCCGTGATGTTGAAGGACGTCCAGAACGTGTCGATCACGGGCAACGACTTCGAGGGCCACAACAACAAGGCCATCGCCCTCGCCGACGGGTCCACCGGCGCGTACGTCGACGGGAACACGCTCAACCCGCGCATCCCGAAGCTCATCACCTTCGACGACCCCTACGAGGCCGACGGGTATCGGGGGCCGCAGCCCGACAGCTGATCCACCGATGAGGTTCCGCGCCCGGCGCGGTCCACACCCCGTCGACCCCGATGGGAAGGAACACACACATGGCGAAGGTCATCTCCAGCCTGTTCATCACGGCCGACGGCGTGGCCGAGATCGACCCGGACTGGCATTTCCCCTACTTCGACGAGAACATGGGCCGGGCGGCCACCGGTGACTACGACGACGCGAACGTGATCCTCCTCGGCCGGGAGACCTACGACAGCTTCGCGGGCGCGTGGCCCGACCGCGAGGCGGCCGGCGAGGAGGACGCGCCGTTCGCCACGCAGCTGGGCGACACCCGCAAGGTCGTCGTCTCGCGGCAGCAGTTGGAGTTCACGTGGCGCAACGCGGAGCTGATCGACGGCGACCTCCTCGAGGCCGTCGCCGCGCTCAAGGCCGACGACGCCGTCACCGGCATCATCATCCCCGGCTCGATCTCGGTGGTGCAGCAGCTGCTCGCAGCCGGGCTGGTGGACGAGCTGCGCCTGCTGGTGCACCCGGTGGCGGCGCGCAAGGGCCGGAGGCTCTTCGACGAGGGGGACACCCCGTACCACTTTCGGGTGGCGGCCACGGAGACGTTCCCCACGGGCGTCATCCGCGTGGTCTACGAGCTCGCCGAGCCGCCTGCCAAGGCCGGGTACGACGAGGCCAAGGAGATGTTGTCGCCGGAAGGCTGAGCACCCCTGCCGCTCATCGCGCCCGCCGTGCCATCCTGGAGGAGGTCTCAACTCATCAGACAGGAGTCGGGTGTCGTGACGGTGGACGAGTTGGTGGTCGAGTTCGCGCTGGTCCGCCTCGACCACCCGGGCCTCGACCTCGACGAGATCGCCGCGATGGTCGTGCGCCGCGGCGGGCCGGAGCGCACCCTCGAGTTCGCGTCGCGCACCCTCGCCGCCCGGGACGAGCTGCGGGGCGGGGCGTTCGAGTCGGCGGTCGAGTACGTGCTGCGCACCGTCCTGACACTGCGCGACGACATGGCCGACTGAGCGGTACGAGCGGCACTCCCGTACCGCTCTATCGGACGAGGGTGCCGTTCGTACGGTGCAGTGGCGCGGGCCGCGCCTGGCGGAGCAGCACGAGCGCCTCCTCCGAGGGGGAGCCCGCAGGTGTCGTCACCACCACGAGGCTCTGCCCGGGGGAGCGGGCGATCGCGAGCGTCTGCTGGGTGACGGTCACGGCGCCGACGACCGGGTGGTGCAGCTCGTAGGAGGCGGCGTCGCACGGGGTGACGCGGTGGTCGCCCCACAGGGCCACGAACTCAGGGCTCTTCATCGTCAGCTCGCCGATCAGCGCGGCGAGCAGCGGGTCGTCGGGGTGGCGGCCGACCGCGAGCCGCAGGTTGCCCACCACGGCCCGGGCCTTGCGCGGCCAGTCGCGATAGAGCTCGCGGCTGTGCGGGTCGAGGAAGAGCATCCGGCTCGTGTTGGGCCGGTTCGCGGGGTCGTCCGGGGCCGCCGGGTCGAGGTGGCCCGCCAGCAGCGCGTGGCCCAGCTCGTTCCAGGCCAGCACGTCGGTGCGCCTGCCGAGCACCAGTGCCGGGACGCCGTCGAGCGCGCGCATCAGGTCGCGCGTCTCGGCGCTGACCGTCTCGGGTCGCGGACGCCGCGCGCGCGGGGCCCGCCGGGAGGCGCCGGCCAGCCGTTCGAGGTGGTCGCGCTCGTGGGGGGCGAGCCGCAGGGCCCGGGCGATCGCGTCCAGCACCTCCGCCGAGGCACCGCGGGACAGGCCCTGCTCCAGCCGCGTGTAGTAGGACACGCTCACCCCGGCCAGCTGCGCCAGCTCCTCCCGGCGCAGGCCCGGCACCCGCCGTCGCGGCCCGATGTCCGGCAGCCCGACGTCCTCGGGGCGCAGCTGCGCCCGCCGTGCCTGCAGGAAGTCGCCGAGGGGGCCGGGTCCGTCCACGGCTCCACTATCGGCCACCGCGTGCCGCCGCAGCCACACCCCGCCAGGGGTAGGACGCACGCCGACCGGCCAGGGGAGCCGCTGTTGTAACGTGATCGCAAGAAACGGCCGGCGCCGAACCGCGGCGTCCGATCCGGGAGACGGTGGACGTGAACGACGTGCCGGCCGACCCACGTGCACGGGCCGCGCAGACGAAGCGGATCCGCACCCGGGCCGCGCTGATCGCCGCGGCCGACTCCGCCTTCAGCCGCCGCGGCTGGGCCGCCACCCGCATGGAGGACATCGCCGACGCCGCGGGCGTCAGCCCCGCCACGGCGTACAACCACTTCCCGACCAAGCACTCCCTGCTCGGCATGGTGTACGAGCCGCACGTCCGCCCCCTCATCCAGCAGGCCGAGCGGGACATCGCCGCCGCCCGGCCCGTGGTCGAGGCCATCGTCGACCAGGTGCGCGCCCTCGCCCGGCTCAGCTGGTACCACCGCGGTCTCACGGCATCGTTCACCGCCGCCGTGTTCGACTACACGATGCGGGTCGGGCGCGCCCAGGACCCCGAGGACGACGCCGACCCGCGCATCATCGCCCCCATGCACCAGCCGCTCCTGCTGCTCATCGAGCACGGGCAGGCCACGGGGGAGCTGCGCGACTACCCGCCCGCGCTGGAGATCAGCGGCATGATCGTCAACATGCTGCTGGTGCGCAGCGTCAACCGCAGTGACGAGCAGCCCTCCGTCACGGCCGATCTGCTGCTCACGATGCTCCTCGGCGCGCTGCGCCCCGAGCTCGTGGTCGCCCGCGACGGGCAGAGCGCCTGGACCGGCTGAGCCCTGTTCGTCAACCGGCGCGGCGGGCCGCCCCCGCCCCGTTCGGCTCCCGCGCGGCACGCCGGTACGACTGCGGCGACGCTCCGGTGGCCCGCGCGAACTGCAGGCGGAAGTTGCTCGTGCTGCCGAATCCGGTCATCCGGGCGATCCGCTCGATCGGCTCGCAGGTGGTCTCGAGCAGGTGGACCGCACGGCGGATGCGCTGCGCGAGGAGCCACTGCATCGGGGTGGTGCCGAGCGCGGCCTCGAACCGCCGGGCGAGGGTGCGCGGGCTGACGTGGGCCACCCGCGCCAGGTCGGCCAGGCCGATCGGCTCGGAGAGCCGGGCGGTGGCCCACTCGAGCACGGCGGCGAGCTCGTCGGCACCGCGCCCCGCGTCGTGCCGCACGAGGTCCCGGCACAGCTCGACCGTGGCGGCGCCGCCCGCGCAGGTGTGGATGCCGCCGTCGACCGTGACGGGCGCGGAGACGTCGACGAGCACGTGGGGGAACCGCGTCCGCAGGTCGGGGGCGAGTTCGCGGGGGAGGCTCGCGCGGCGTCCGGTGAGCAGGCCGGCCGCGGCGAGCACCAGGATGCCCGATCCGGCCGCGACGACGCGGGCCCCGCGCCCGGCAGCGGCGCGCAGTGCGTGCGTGACCGGCGGCGGTGGGTCGGCCGGCCGGTCCACACCACCCGGGACGATCACGGTGCCGGCCGCGGCCAGGACGTCGAGACCGTGCGCCGCGTCGATCGAGAAACCGGCCGCCAGCCGGACAGGGCCCGGCACGACCGCGCAGAACCGCACGTCGTAGCGCTCCCGGGGGAACACATCGGCCGCCGCCCCCAGCTCGACGATCGACGCACCCGGCGTCGCCAGCACCGCAACCACCTGATCTCGCACGCGCCGACTCTCGGGGACACGCGGTGCGCGGACCAGGCCACCGGCCGGTCAGCTACCGGACAACGCCTGCCGGGCAGCTGACCTGCCCGGTCAGCTGTCCTTGGTGGCGACGCGCAGCTCGGTGGTCCTGCTCTGGTCGCGCCGGAAGTACTCGGTGTGGTCCGGCGGCAGCGGGGTGCGGCCGAGGATCATGTCGGCCGCCTTCTCGGCGATCACCATGACGGGCGCGTAGGTGTTGGCGTTGGTGACGACCGGCATCACCGACGCGTCCACCACGCGCACGCCCTCGATGCCGTGCACCTTCATGCTGGACGGGTCGACCACCGCCTGCTCGTCGGTGCCCATCTTGCACGACCCGGAGTAGTGCATGGCCGACTTGGCGTAGGAGACCACCCAGTCCCAGATCTGGTCGTCGGTCTGGATGTCGGGGCCGGGCGCGGCCTCCCCACCGTCGTACCGCGCGAGCGACGACTGGGCCATGATCTCCCGGGTGACGCGGATCGCGTCGATCCAGTCCCGCCGGTCCTGCTCGGTGGACAGGTAGTTGAACTGGATGGCCGGGGGCGTGCGCCAGCTCGGCGAGGTGAGCGAGATGTTGCCCCGCGAGTTGGAGTTCATCACGCCGACGTGCACCTGGTAGCCGTGCGGGCCGGTGGGGGAGGTCGGGTACGACTTCGAGGCCAGCGGCAGGAACTGGTACATCAGGTTCGGGTAGGCGAGCCCGTCGTTGCTGCGCGCGAAGCCGCCCGCGTCCCAGTGGTTCGTGGCGCCCGGCCCGCTGTGCAGGAACAGCCACTGCGCGCCGATCCACGGCGCGTTCTTCAGGTTGGCCGTGGGCTGCAGCGACACCGGCTTGGTGCACGAGTGCTGGATCTGGATGGCGAGGTGGTCCTGCAGGTTCGCGCCCACCCCGGGCAGGTGGTGCACGACGGGCACCCCCACGGCCTCGAGCGCATCGGCGTCGCCGACGCCGGACAGCTGCAGGATGTGCGGGCTCTTGATCGCGCCCGCGCACAGGATGGTGTCGCGGCTGAGCACGTGCTCGACGTGCCCCTTCCGGTCCACGAACTCGACGCCGACGGCCTGCTTGCCGTCGAACATGATCTTCGAGACAGTGGCGCCGGTGCGCACGACCAGGTTGTGCCGGTTCATCGCCGGACGCAGGTACGCGCGGGTGGCCGACCACCGCCGGGCCCGGCGGATGTTGTGGTCGAGGGTGCCGAAGCCCTCCTGCCGGTACCCGTTGACGTCCGGGGTGGCGTAGTGCCCCGCCTCCTGGGCGGCCAGCATGAACGCCTGCGAGAGGACGTTCTCCGGGTGCCCCTTCTTCACCGTGAGCGGGCCACCGCGGCCGCGCAGGGGGCCGCCGACCTCCGCGTCCTCCATCCGCTTGAAATACGGCAGGACGTGCGGGAAGTCCCAGTGCTCCATGCCGGGCTGCGCGGCCCAGCCGTTGTAGTCCATCGGGTTGCCGCGCTGGTAGAGCATCCCGTACAGGTTGCTCGTGCCACCCAGCATCCGGCCCGCGGGCAGGTTCATCCGGCGGCCGCGCAGGCCCGGCTCTGGCTCGCTGCGGTAGCGCCAGTCGTAGAAGCTCACACCGCGGGTGAACGCGATCCCCGCGGGCATGCGCATCAGCACGTCCCACGAGTAGTCCGGCCGCCCGGCCTCGAGCACGAGCACCCGGCGCGCCGGATCGGCCGACAGCCGGTTGGCCAACGCCGAACCCGCCGAACCCCCACCGATGATGACGTGATCGAACGAGTCGGTCACCGTGCCCCCCTCATGCAAAATGCCGGCCGACTGCGCCATTTCACCCGATCGTGGCGTGCATCGGCTCTTGACGGCGAGGGACGCTACACGGGGCCGCGGGCCCGCGATCAGCCGACCCGGCCGCGCTAACGCCCCGGCCGGAGGGCCCGATAGAGGCCGTGTCGGTGCTGTTCGGGGGAGGAACGACCTGCATGCGGTCATGTCCGGGCGCGGTCGGATGATGGGGCGCGTGCCGCAGCGACCGGAGCACGACGCCCCGACGATGGAGTTCGACGTCATCACCGCGCCACTGCCGCTGGGTGAGGCGGCGAAGGACGGGTGGCGCGCCCCGCAGCACCGCGACGGGATGGCGCTGGTGCTCAGCTCGGCGGCGTCCTCGGGCATCGGCATGCTGTTCTGGGTGCTCGCGGCGCGGCTGTTCGAGCCCGGCGTCGTCGGGCTGAACAACACCGCGATCTCGGCGATGACGCTCCTCGGGTCGGCCGCCCACCTGAACCTCGGCAACGCGATCCTGCGTTTCGTCCCGGTGGCCGCGCGGCGCGGCGCGATCATCGCGGGCTGCTTCGCCGTCGGCATCGGGGTGGCCACCCTGCTGGGCCTCGGGTTCGCCCTCGGCGCCGGCGTGTGGGCGCCCGAGCTCGTGGCCGCGGTCGGGCACCCGGCCCTCATCGTCTTCTTCCTGATCAGCACCCCGCTCTACACGGTGTTCGTCCTCCAGGACGCCGCCCTCACCGCGATCAAGCGCGCCGACCTCGTGCTGTGGGAGAACCTCGTGTTCTCCGTGCTGAAGGTCGCTCTGCTGGCGGTGGCCGCGTGGCTCGCGCTCGACAGCGGGATCGCGGTCGGGTGGGTGGTGGCCACCCTGCTCGTCGTGGTCGGGGTGACGAGCTGGCTCACGAAGGCCGTGCGCACGGCCGCCCCGCCGCCCGTCGTCCACCCGGTCACGGTGCGGGACCTCGGCGAGTTCGTGGGCGCCGACTACGCGGGCAACATCTTCTGGCAGGCCGCCGTCTTCGGCCTCCCGCTCGTCGTGATCAACCTCGCCGGCCCCGACGGCGCCGCCGTCTACGGGGTGGTCTGGCAGATCGCGTTCGCCTTCTACCTGGTGGCGATCGGCATGGGGAAGTCGATGGTGGCCCACAACGCCGCCGCCGACCGCGCCGCCGCCGACCGCGCCCGCCGCGGGATGGAACGCAAGACCCTCACGCTGATCGTCCCCGCCGCCGTCGTGGTGGCGGCAGCGTCATATCCGATCCTGTGGGTCTTCGGCCCCGACTACGCCCGGACCGGCACGTTCCTGCTGGTCCTTCTCGCGCTGTCCGCGATCCCGAACGTCATCACCAACTCGACGGTCTGGGAGGCGCGCGTGAGCCGCAACCGCGCCGTGCTCGTCGGGCAGCCCGCCGCGCTCTGCGCCCTCGTGATCACCGGCACCGTGGTGCTCGTGCCGATGATCGGCATCACCGGCGCGGGCTGGGCGTGGCTGGGGGGCCAGTGCCTCGTGGCCGCGGGGATCCTGGTGCGTCGGCGGCTGGCTCGGTCTGCGGGGTGACCACCGCGGGCTGGGGCCTCCGGTGGCGCCGCGCATCGTGCGGGGCCGCTTCTCACGCCTCGAGGGCGCCTTCGGCGTCGCTGCGCGAGCGCTTCGCGCCCCTTGACCCGTGAGCCTCGGCGGCCCCTCCCGGGCGAATCGCGGGCAGGCCAGGGCCTGCCCGGGTGGGCGCGCGGCGCCACCTCCGGCCGGTTCCGCGCCATGATCACGGGTTTGGCGCATTCTCGGGCGTTTTCGACACGGGAATGCGCCAACTCCATGATCATGGGCCCGCAGATGGCCAATTTTGCGCTCCGGGGCCATCGATCAAGGGGAAAGGGTCGTTGGATGATCGGCGGGCTCAACCGGTGGTTGCAACCAGGTGATCAGGGGAAGTGTGGATCATGGCTGGTGCGCGGTTGACCCGGGAGGAACGGGTCCGGATCGAGACGTTGTGGCGGGCGGGGTGGTCGTTCGCGGA